>VSNQ01000099.1:5673-18363 GCA_009774395.1 Lachnospiraceae bacterium | reverse complement strand
GCCATATATTTTCTTATGAGGGGGGAGATAGTGAGTGTTTCAACTATCTGTATATTACTATAAAATATAAATGTGTCAAAACTGTGTATAAAGCCTAAAAAAACAATAATAAATCTAAATAAAGATAAATCAATTCATAAAAAATTATGAATTGGAAAACATTTTATTGATAATATTTCATTACCATCTGTAGGGAAATATTTCCGCGAAATTCGTTGATTTCCGGATAATATACCACGGATAAGGTAATTTCTGCCCCATTTCCATGATACAGGCGTTGTGCTGATTCTTCGCCGAATTTTTCCGCCAAATACTCATGGAAAGCTTCCAAATCACCAAAATAAATCATTTCAAACTGCCTGCCATTTTCGTCTGCAACGGTGTATTTTCCTACATTTTTATTTGCGCCAAGAATGCGCCCGCTTACAAAGTTTAGGTTTTTTTGTGCAAACTGCGGTTTGGGATTGCCGTTTCCAAAAGGCTCTAACAAATTTAATTCCTCTATAAAATCCTGTGTTACATAGTCCATAGGCATCGGCACATCAATTAACACTTTTTCCTGAAAATCATCTTCCGTAAGATTGCAGTTGTTATTTAATGCCTGTCGAAAAGGTTCAATATTCTCCTCCGCAAGCGAAAGCCCCGCTGCCAGCTTATGCCCGCCATACTTTGTAAAAAGTTCCTTACATTTCGTCATCTCGTCATACATATGAAATGCTTCAATTGAACGTCCAGAACCTTTTACGCCATCCTCCGCCTTTGTCAGCACAAATGTCGGTTTACAATATTTCTCGCGGATTCTTCCAGCAATTATCCCTGCAAGACTTTCATGCACTTCGGGCAGATAAATTACCAGCACACGGTCTGTCAAGTGCCCATCCTGCTCTATCTGACGCACTGCCTCCTCCACACCTTTTAACGTTAATTCCTTGCGGCTTTCGTTCATTGCTTTCAAATCTCCCGCAATCCTTGCCGCCTCGCCAATATCCCGTGTTTGAAATAATTTCAAGGCATTGACTGCCGTATCCAGTCTTCCCGTAGCATTTAGGCACGGACCTAGCACAAAACCAATGGTATAAGGCTTTACGCGAGAAGGTTCTGTTCCTGTCACTTCCATAAGTGTCTTTAAACCAATATTTCTTGTTTCTGCCATAAGCTTTAGCCCACATTTCACAATAATTCGATTTTCGTCCTTTAACTCCATTACGTCGCCAATCGTTGCAAACGCCGCAAGTTCCAGCAGTTCCAGACCCAGTTCAGATTCCATTACCTCCTGCCAAGAACAATTATTTCTTTTCGCAAGCAGTGCCAGCACGAGTTTATACGCAACTACAGCACCGCAGATTTCCGGAAATGGATAAGCGCAGTCCTCCTGTTTCGGGTCAACAACTGCCTCTGCCTTCGGTATTAAATAATGCCGTATCCCCTCTGACTCCTCATAAGGTACTTCATGATGATCTGTAATAATCACTGTTATTCCCAGAGAATTGGCAAAATCTATCTGCGGCAGTGCTGCTATCCCATTATCACAAGTTAGCACGGTATCCGTTCCTGCATCAAACGCATCTTGTATTAAGCTTTCATTTAAACCATAGCCGTCACGGATGCGGTGTGGTATCGCCGTATCCACCTGCGCACCGCACGCCGTAAGACCACTGTATAGAATATATGTAGAACAAATACCATCAATATCATAATCGCCGATAATACGGATATGCTTTCCTGCTGCAGTCTTTTCTAACAAAATATCAACTGCTTTTTCCATATCCTTTAACAACAGCGGCGGATATAAGTCTGCTCTTGTGCCGTGAAGGAATTTCTCAATATCTCGTTCCTCTACCACATCTCTGTTTCTGATAATTCGCGCAAGCACAGGGCTTATGCCGTATTGTTGTGCTATCTTATTAAAATCTGCCCGCTTCGCCGCCACCATCCATTTACTCATAATATAAATATCCCTTTCTATTTATCAGGTGAGCTATATCTCAAATTATTTCATTTCGTCCTCTGATAGAGGTCTGTTTAATTATATCACTTTTTAAAACATTATCAACTGATTCTTCCACTAGTACACCGTTTTCTTAATCCTCGTATACAAATAGCGCGTGCTTTGTATATGAGGAATTAAACAACAGTGTACTAGCATTATTTCTTTCTCGTTCGTTACAGCAAAAATTCCACTACCGCATAAACCCCACCCTCTGTGTTATTGAGTGCAATCTGCATTCTGTTGTCTTGCTGGTAAACCACTGGAACCACCAGAGCGCCTGCAAATGCTGGATTTTTATATTCAACGCGAAGCTGCTGAATCTGCTGTGCTGTGTCGTTTAGCGCCTGCTGTGACAGCAGTTCCATAGCAAGCTTTACATATTCCACATTGTTCATATGACCGTTAGAGTCAATCTGATACCGACGCACCGCAAAGGCATCCTTTTGCTCACCGCTGCCCTTTATAACAATTTTCCTCGGCGCATAATCCATTTCAATTTTTTCAGAAAGTTCGTATCCCTGAATCATTTCCTCTGTTAATTTCGTCGGATGCCCTTTCTGTGTATCAATAAGTGACCAGATGGACGCCCCTTTTACAAGCGCCTCACCTGATTCGGAAGTCATTAGAAAATTGCGGTATCCTAGAAATCCTTTAAAATCATACGGCATCGTCATTACATTTACCATTTCATTGAGCATAGGGCGGCGCAGAATTACTATCTGCCAAGCGCCCAAAAGCCACGCCAAAAAATGTTTCTTTAGATACTTCATTGTAATACTGCCATTTTCCGCCTCAAAAATTGCCGCATCCTGAAAACAGCTTAAAATTGCCGGAACCGTCATTTTTAATGTTCTATCGGTTGTACTGTAGCCAACCCTTATCTGATAATTGTACATAATTCCCCCTATTCTACATGAATTTGTATCTGCGCTCTATTATAGGCACACAAAACTTATTCCATCTGCCCTCTTTCACTAGCATACAAAACTTGCTCCATCTGCCCTCTTTCACTGACTCACAAAACTTATTCCACAGCACTTAGGAACTGTTCAAAAATTACTTGTGACAAGTACACCGTATAAATGTTCCTATGCAAATTACTTTGTAATTAGAAGAAAATCGCAGGCATAGAAGGCTAAGGCATAAAGATCAATGCCTTATGTCAAGATTTTCTGATGCCACAGATGGACATTTAGACAAGTAATTGTTATGAGTAATTTGTTAACCGTTCCTTAACTTCATTATATATATTGATGAGTACTTAAATTTACCAATAGTGCTGACTCACAAGCGTAATGAACTTGCGTGCTATGGTAAAATTTATCACTTGCGAGTATAAACATATTTTCCTCAACACTATATCTGTGATAGAAAAACTCCCTAAAAATTCCCAATTAAATAAAACCGCACAATTCCATATACCAATAAATGTACTGGATATATCACATAAAATAAATATTTTAGCTGCTTTCCACGTGTGCCGTTATACAGATGTATTGGTATAAATGCCAGCGGCGCTGTCAGTTCATACGAAAACGCTAACGCTCCCACCAAATCACGCACCCATATATTGATATCTCTGCAATAGTAGAACATTATAATAAAAAGTACGCCTTTCCAGTGATAATCCACTTCCAGAAATTGCCCTGCACAAGCAAACACACCAATGCAAACCACCTGCCCCAGAATACACCATATATCGTACTGCGCTCCCGCCTTTCGAATTTTATCCAAAACAACAAGCGCACAAAGCCCTAATGTCAATGTAAAATACACATTTTGTCCCTGTGGATACCACACTTTCCCAAAAATCGCCATATTAAACGGAATTTCCGATAAAAGCGCAAACACAAGGCATCTGCCAATATATTTCTTCACATTGTGCGTATAAAAAAAACCCTCCACCAATAAAAAACAATAAATTGGAAATGCAATCCGTCCAATATAGCGCAGAATCCTGTAAATTTCGTATTCTTTGCCATCCAACTGCCAATAAATCGCTGCCGCAAAATGATCAATCAACATGGTTACTACCGCAATCCATTTCAAAACGGAAGCACTTAATCCCCACTTACTAGTATTTTCCCTTTCCATAGCGAATCCCCCAATAGTTCATTTAACCTTGCTATGCTAAAGAACTGTGATTTCCCACATTCTGCGCATATGTAAAATGGCTGCAGTCTTACAAACTGCAGCCATAAACAGGCAATCCTGTTTGCTCTCTATTTTTTATCCACTTTTACCTTTGTACGAAGTACATACCACAGTGCACCTGTAATACATACCGACGAATACGTACCGCAGACAATACCAACCATTAACGGCAGAGCAAACTCACGGATTGATGTTACACCAAGCACAAACAATGCCGCCACCATAATAAATGTTGTCAATGAAGTAAAGATACTTCTCGAAAGCGTCTGACTAATACTTCTATTTACCAGTTCCTCCAGATTATCCTTTTTCTGCATCGTGCCAAGATTCTCTCTAATACGGTCAAATATAACAATCGTTGCGTTAATAGAATAACCGACAATCGTCAGCATACACGCAATAAACGTACTGCCCACGGAAACCTTTGCAACCGCATAGAACGCAAGCACAACCAACACATCATGCAAAAGCGCCGCAACGGAACTTGCCGCAAAACGGATATCCTTGAAACGAAACCAAATATAAATCAGCATACAGATTGTTGCAATTATAACGGCAATAATCGCATCACCTTTCATTTCCGAACTAATCGTAGAACTAATTGTTTCTGCTGTAATTAAATCCTTATTGACACCGAAATTAGACACCAAAGCGTCTTCCAATTCCTGACGTTCATCTACATTTAATTCCCTTGTCTTAAAAATCACTTCATTAGAGCCGGCAACCTTCTGCACTTGAACAGCGCCATCACCTGTTACCCCGCTAAACACTGGCACTACCTTTGCGTCAATATCCGCAAGCGGCATATCCTCATTAAATGTCACATTTGTAGACGTTCCGCCGACAAAATCAAGGCTGTAATTTAATACATTGCCTGTGGTTGCGCCATTAATCCCCAGAAATACAAAACCAACCACAATTACCAGAATCGAAGCGGCGAAGAAAATATTTTTCTTTCCCAAGAAATTCACAGTGTTCTGATCTTTAGCCGCACCATAGAACTTTTCGTCCTTAATTCCAACCGCAAAAAGCGATTTTAATATCAACCGTGTCACAACCAATGCCGTAAACATTGAAAGAACGATACCAAGCGCAAGCGTATAAGCAAAGCCCTTTACTGTACCAGAACCCTTTAGGGCAAGCACCAGCGCTGCAATCAATGTCGTGACATTACCGTCTACAATTGCAGACATTGCCTTTTTAAAACCAGTGTCAATTGCACTGCGGACGGTTTTTCCTGCTGCAATCTCCTCACGGATACGTGCAAAAATAATTACGTTTGCGTCCACCGCCATACCAATAGAAAGAATAATACCTGCAATACCCGGCAGTGTAAGCGTAATCTCAAACATATTTAAACACAGCACTACTAAAATCGTATAAATAATCAAAGCCAGCACAGATGCCACACCCGGAATACGATATACGACAATCATAAATACTGCAATCACCAATAAACCAATTGCCGCTGCCTTTAAACTGGTGTTAATCGCTTCCTCACCAAGCTGCGCACCAACAACATTAGAACGAAGTTCCTCCAATTCCAGCTTCAATCCACCGATACGGATTTGGCTCGCAATCCTTTCTGCTTTTTCAAAACTCTCCATACCAGTAATCTGCGCACGTCCGTCTGTCAATGCTGCCTGTACTGTCGGTACACTGACAAAATCCCCATCATAGTAAATACCAAGTGTTTCACTGTTATTACCGTTATTGTAAGCCTTTGTTGTTGCATCCGCAAATTTCTGTGCGCCCTCACTTGTAAAAATCAAATCTACCACAAACTGGCTGTTTCCATAATTATCACTTCCTGATGCCCCCTGTGCAGAATCGACATCCGTTCCCTCAAGTACAATGCTTCCATCCGCTTTAAGTTCATCAATGGTCTTATTCAGCGAATATCCCGTATCACCGCTGCCTGTATAAGAATAATTATCATTTCCCTCACTGTCTGTTTGTGAAATAAAATATAGTGCACCAGGTCTTCCTAAGTCTTCCAAAATCGTATTTGCATCCGACACACCAGGAATCTCGATATTAATTCTATCTGTTCCTTCCTGATATACCTGCGCCTCAGTGCTGTAGACTTCAACCCTTTTTTGCAGCTTATAAATTGTATCACTCATATCCTCGCTTGAAGGTGCTTCATCCCCAACTGCCTGATACGTAATACTAACACCGCCTGCCAGATCAAGCCCCTGCTTAATCCCCGACGCTGCACCGGCGCCCTCTGTGCCAATTCCCCAGATTGCTGTATAACCCAGCCCAATCATCACCAGCAAGGTTATGACCAATGTTAAAATACCCTTGTTTTTTTTCATACTAATCCTCCATGCTTATTAAAAATGCTCCATTAGATACCTGCGCCGTCTTTATGTATCTGCATCCGCAAGCGCCGCCTTTATCATAATTGCACATTCTACACGCTTTCTTTGCAGTTCGCATCCTAAATCATATGTGCCTTGAATGCTTCCTTGAAAATTGTAAGCATTTGCTGCACATCCGCCGCTGCAATAAAACTTTGCAAAACAGTCCCTGCATTTTTCCTTTGCATAAACATTACATGACCGAAATGCCTCGCGAATATCTGTATTTACAATCCCCTCGTCCACATTTCCCATTAAGAACTTGTCCTGCCCTACAAACTGATGACAGGGGTAAAAATCCCCCCACGGTGTGACCGCCAAATACTCCGTACCCGAACCACATCCTGACAAACGTTTGTAAACACAAGGCCCGCCCTCTAAGTCTATCATAAAATGAAAGAAATTAACACCCTTTCCTTCCTTATGACGACGAATTAATTCTACGGCAAGTTTGTCATACTCTGCAAGCAACTCTGGAATATCGTCTTTGGTCAAGGCATAGTCCTCATTCTCCGGCGCTACCACTGGCTCTATGGAAATCTGTTCAAATCCTAAATCTGCCAAATGACAGACATCCGCCGCAAAATCCTTATTAAAATGCGTAAACGTCCCTCTTACATAATAGTTTGTCTGGTTACGGCTCTTGGCAACCTTCTGAAATTTTGGGAGCACCAAATCATAACTTCCCTGCCCTCCTGCAAGCGGCCGCATTTTATCATGCACAGATTTCCTGCCGTCAATACTTAACACTACATTTGCCATCTCTTGGTTTACAAAATCCAAAATATCCTGATCCAGCAAAACCCCATTCGTTGTGAGCGTAAAACGGAATTTCTTATGATGCGGCTCCTCCAAACTTCTTCCATACGCCACTAAGTCCTTTACCACCTGCCAATTCATCAACGGTTCCCCGCCAAAGAAATCCACTTCCAGATTGACACGGCTGCCAGAATTTACCACAAGAAAATCAAGCGCCTTCTTACCAACCTCAAAAGACATTAGTGCACGCCTGCCATGATATTCGCCCTCCTCTGCAAAACAATATCTGCATTTTAAATTGCAGTCATGGGCAATATGTAAACATAACGCCTTTACCACTGTCTGCCGATTCTGAAACGCTTCCATACTCTTTTCATAGATATCTTCCGAAAAAAGCTGCCCCGATTCTCGCAGCGTTAAAATTTCCTCCAATATTTCATGAAATTCCTCTACCGCAACCTTCTCCTTGGCAAACATTGCATCTTTCATCAGTGCCGTCTGAATACAGTCCTTATCTGCCCATTCCAAATGATTTTCAACGATTAAAGCAATCATATCATATGTTATTTTATCCACTACATGAACAGAACCACTGTTAACATCCAGCACGATATAAAAACCATTATTTATATATTGATGTATCAATCACTTTCGTCCTTTCTAAATTTAAAATCCCTATAAGTGCCCATGTGCAATCAAGTAGAGAAGAGCCATCTTCCCCTACTTGCCGCGCCCCCATGCGCCGCTTCAACAGCATATTTCCCCTGCATGGGGCTGCACAATCGAATAGAGGAAAAACCTTTCCCCTACTCGCGCGCCGGGCACCCGTCAGCCTCTGCTGACATATTTCCTTTGGTTGCCCGTGCGCATAAAAGATAAGCAGCGAAAACTCGCTGCTTAGTTAAAATCCTCTATTGTGAAATCCTTTAAGCAAATATATAACATATGTTATTTTGTGTGCTCACAACTCTGATTCCCAACAGTACAGGACGTCTTACAAGCTGATTGGCAAGAAGTCTGGCACTCGCCGCAGCCGCCTTTTTTTACGGACTCCTTATAATCTCTTGTCGTTAACGTTTTAATGTGCTTCATCTTCAAAATTCCTCCTTGTATTTTCACTTTCAGTAGTATATCACAATATCCGCCGCTCGAAAAGCCCCTTTTTTAATTTTTTTGTTCTCTTGTTACTATTCACAGCTTCCAGCTACTCATAGTAACAGCATTTGCGCATTCCAAGTTGCCTGTGGCAAGGCGGCAAATACTTGCATAATCTACTGTATTGAGTCAAAAATGCGTAGTTAATGCGCATTTTGACTGTGAATACTAACGTTCTCTTCAATTAATTGGTGCAGCTTTTTAATTGCCTGTGATATTCCGCCGATTTCACAAATAAGCCCTTCTTCCACGGTTTCCTTGCCCTCAAGTACCGATCCCACGTCTTTGGTCAATACTTCTGTTTCCATCATTAACGCCTCGTAACGTTCCTTGGAAATATTGCAGTGGCTGCATACAAAGCTTGTAATACGGTTCTGCACATCCCGAAAATAATTAAAGGTCTGTGGAACTCCAATCACCATGCCATTCATGCGCACTGGATGAATCACCATTGTTCCAGTTGGCACAATAAAAGAATAATCGGTACTGACTGCAATCGGCACACCAATGCTATGGCTTCCGCCCAGCACCAGTGAAACGGTTGGTTTGCTCAGTGACGCAATCATTTCTGCAATTGCAAGCCCCGCTTCCACATCACCGCCCATTGTATTCAGTAGTAAAAGTACACCATCAATCTCACTGCTGTCCTCAATGGATGCAAGCTGTGGCAGCAGCAATTCGTATTTTGTTACTTTTGACTGGTTTCCAGCATTTTCATGACCCTCGATTTCCCCAATAATTGTAATTAAATGTATTTTATGCTGCTTCTCGTTTTCGTCCAGCGTAATCTGGCTTTCTTTCTCAATCTTCTCATCCTTGTATTTTTGATTCTCTAATGCATCCTTTTTTTCATCATTTTTTTCTTCTTGCTTCTCCGCCATATTGATTACCTCCAAATGTGATAAAGTGTTCTTTTTATTCTTTCACATTTGCAGACAAACTATACCAAGTAAACAAATCAGACGCAAATTAAATATCAAAAAAATCTATTCCTGTCATATCTGTCATATCATAATCATCATTGGGTGACGGTTCAATTGCGTAATCCATTTCCCTGTGTTCTTTGCGCTTGGGAACCGGCAGCGGATTTTCGATAAATTGCGTTTTTTTCATACCGATATCCTCCGGCAGTATCTCTTTCATACCTAACGGCTCCTCTCTCTTTGCAGTATCTGCTCCAACAGATTCCCTATCTAATCCAAGCAAACGCACCACGGCACTCGCTATTCGAAATAAAATACTCAGCAAAAGAAACGCGGCTGTCCAAAGTAGAACTTTTAGATGTAGTGGCGACGCCTTTACCGTAATTCTAATATAGGCAGGTATTGTTGCCAACACCATACTGACCACAAAACCAATATAACTATTGGACAAAATCCGCACAGCGAAAAATAATGCCAAAATCGCCATTAGCTGCAGAAAAACATTAAGATAAATTCCGGACATAGCAAAATTTCCCAATACCATACAAGACAGCGACAATAGATACTGGTATGCATTCTGCACAATATTGATGCCCGCAGCAGTCCCAGATGCCGCACCCCCGCCCTCTGCTGTCAAAAATGCTTGATAAAAAAGTGCCTCATCTGCCGCAATATCCTCCTGCGCCACCGTTCTATAATGTGTTACAATAAAATATCCCCTTATTCCTATCGAAAATGCGATTACCATGATTATCAACAGCAAAGTAAGCCATATTTTATTTTTCATCCGAATACCCCCTTTGCCATTGACAAATCTTATTGCTTTTGATTATACCTTAAATATGCTCAAGCGCCTGCGCGATATCCGCTATAATATCCTCTGCATTCTCAATTCCCACAGAAAAACGGATTAAATCCGGCTGAACCCCTGCTTCCTTTAACTGTTCATCTGTCATCTGCCTGTGCGTATGGCTTGCCGGATGCAGAACACAAGTCCTAGCATCTGCAACATGCGTCACAATCGCTGCCAACTGTAAATGATCCATAAAGGTAACACTGGCTTCTCTGCCGCCCTTTAAACCAAAAGAAATAACGCCGCAGGTGCCGTTTGGCATATATTTTTGCGCCAAATTATAATATTTACTGCTCTTTAGACCCGGATAATTTACCCAAGCGACCTTGTTATTCTGCTCCAGCCATGTTGCAACTTTTAAAGCATTTTCACAATGTCTAGGTACGCGCAAATGCAATGTTTCCAGCCCAATATTTAATAAAAATGCATTCATCGGCGACTGTATAGAGCCTAAATCCCGCATCAACTGCACTGTTGCCTTTGTAATATAAGCCTTCTTTCCAAACCGTTCCGTATATGTCACACCATGGTACGATTCATCCGGAGTTGTCAATCCGTGGAATTTTTCTCCATACTGATTCCAGTCAAAATTACCAGAATCCACAATTGCACCGCCAACACACATTGCATGTCCATCCATGTATTTTGTTGTGGAATGTGTTACAATATCTACTCCATATGCAAATGGTCTGCAATGAATCGGCGTTGCAAATGTATTATCGACAATCAGCGGAACACCATGTGCATGTGCAACCTTTGCAAATTTTTCAAAATCAAGTACCACCAAAGCGGGATTTGCAATGGACTCTGCAAGAACACATTTTGTATTTTCTTGGAATGCCTGATTTAATGTTTCCTCATCTGCATCTGGATCGACAATCGTGCACTCTATCCCCATTTTTTTCATTGTGACAGTTAAAAGGTTGAATGTACCGCCATAAACTGTTGACGATAGAACCACGTGATCACCCGTTTCACAGATATTAAATACCGCATAATAATTCGCTGCCTGACCAGAAGACGTCAACATCGCCGCCACACCGCCCTCCAATTCGCATATTTTCTGCGCCACCATATCATTGGTAGGATTCTGTAGACGAGTATAAAAATACCCCTCCTGCTCCAAGTCAAATAATTTCCCCATTTCATCCGAAGTTTCATATTTGAATGTAGTAGACTGATAAATCGGAAGCACTCTTGGCTCTCCATTCTTTGGCTTCCAGCCCGACTGGATACATTTTGTTTCAATCGAATATTCCTTGCTCATTTTTTCCTCCTTGTTTCAATTTTTCCAGAATGGTTTAAATCATAATAAAATATATACTGCTGCAAGATACCACTGTAGCCCACATATCTATCAAATGGAAAGCCCTCAGGATACTGTGCTGCAAGTACATGATTAATATGTGTATCTATGGGAAACGCATCTGTTTTATGTAATGCATACAAGCAAATACAATCCGCCACTTTTACGCCGACACCATATAGTTTCATCAGTTCTGCCTTAGCTGTAATATAATCCATTTCAGGCAGTGCTGCCAAATCCACTTCCCCATTTAAAATACTCTCTGCTGTTTGGCGGATATATCGGCTTCGATATCCTAAATTACACGCATAAAGTTCTTCCATAGATGCCTCTGCCAATGCCTGCGGTGTAGGGAATACATAGTATGTAATACCTGTCTGGGTCTGCTTCTGCTCACCATAGGTTTCGCATAGTGTTTGAATACACTTGCGGATTCTTTTAATATTATTCTGCTGCGAAATAAGAAACGAAATAATAATCTCCCATAAATCCTGCTTTAAAACGCGAATACCATTTCCATATGCAGCAGCGGAACACAAATATGTATCCTGTGCATCAATATTTCGGATAATAGAACCATAATCTGTATCCAAATCAAAATAATGCCGCCATAGGGCATCCATATCCTCCTGCGAACAGACAAAGGTAATCTGGTCATTTTGCTGCAAGATTTCAAGGTATTTTCCAAAAGCAACAAGGCTGTATCTGCCACACTCCGGATTTCCTTCCACAGCTTCCTCCCGCATCATACGAAAACACTGCCCTGAATGGCATATTTGTGAGAGCGAAAAATTACTATTTTGTATTGTTATCATTGGCGGCTTTATATTGTTTGTTTTCTGCGGTGTATTTTGTAATAAAGAAAATAAATTATCCATGCTTATTATTTTATCCTTTCTCGCCGGATTTTGCAAGTTGTGAATAGAATAATTTATTTACCGATATATTTTCAACTTCTCAATCACACAGTGATGCGGTTTATTTTTGTCTTCCTTATTATAGTTTACACCGACAAGCAATATCTCCCCTGCATATCCCTCCAGTGCCTGTGTATAGTTTCTGTCTTTTATCTGCTGTATTGCTGTAACGGCGGTATAATTGTATTTCAGTTCAACTATCAGTGCTGGCTTTCCTGTATGTGTCAGCGGTAAAAATACAACATCCGCAAACCCTTTCCCGGCAGG
>VSNQ01000099.1:0-5573 GCA_009774395.1 Lachnospiraceae bacterium | reverse complement strand
ACAGGCAGAATCCCTGTCATATAGGCAAGCGCAACATAAGGCTGGTCTTTTAATAAATTCCGCAAAAAATCGAGATACTGCTTCTGCAAGGCTTCTGACTCCTGCCTCTCCCGCATTACACAGTCCCATTCGTCGATTAAAAAGATAAACTTTTTCTTCGTTTTTACGTATATCCGTTCGAGTACCGCGGCAAGAATCATCTCCTGATCCGAAAATAATTCTCCATATTCCTCATGGATTTCGTTAATTACAACACGTTCCAAATAATCAGTTACATTCTGGTTTTTCGCTCGAATCAAGAACTGCTGCATATTTAAGAAAATAACATCATATTGATTGCGATGCTCCTGAAATGTTTTATCTTGTTCGATTTTTCGTCCTTTAAATAATTCTGATGAATCACAGCCACAGCTATAATATGCCGCTAGCATTTTCAGTGTCATTGACTTTCCAAAACGCCTCGGTCTGCTAACGCATATAAACTTTTGTTCCGTATTCATATATCTATTTGTATATGCAATCAGACCCGTTTTATCCACATAAATTTCAGAACGCACTGCATTCCAAAAACCATCATTATCTGGATTCAAATAAATGCCCATCTTTTTCGCCATTCCCTTCCAATGCACAAACAAATTGTGAAAGTTTTGTCAAATTCTTTCACTCTTTTACCTACCGCTTAATCTTTCAACTTTGCTTTCCAAATGACATCTTTCAACTTTTGTATATCATCCAAATATTGGTTTCTATGATTCCTATTAATTAAGGAACCTCTACCTGAAGATGCAACGCCTACACTGGTCTTTTTTCCGTTAATTGTGATATTAAAATATACACCATATGCATAATCCTTTTTCTTCCCAGCATAAGTAACTACTGGCTCGATTTCCTCAATGCTGTCTAACGGAAAATATTGCACTTTAAATGGATTCAATAAGCACAATACTGCCAACTCCTGATGTATCGTATCAATCCAAAAATGCATCGTTAACATTTCATATTCATTCGTAACGCAAAAACCACTTCGCACACCTTTCTTTTTATGATATATGTAAAAAAACATCCCTGAGAATAGTGCCCATGTGAAATATCCCATAAACAAAGCCACTGCCCATAAAAACATCATGTGCTTCATCACAATCAGCAGTATAGGTAATAACAGCAGTAATGCAAAATAATATTTCCAACTAAATTGTTTCATTTTTATATACCTCATGATTTATACTGCTTAACAGTTAAATTTTTTGAGTAACCTGACTACAAAACGCCAGCCATATGCGTTAGGAACTGTCAAGAAATAACTTTTAAATAGTGTGCAGAATTTTTCTTCGAGAGTGCTGCTCAAAATTCATATTGCACTTGTCCATTCTTATCCACGACAATATAACCAATTACTTTTCTTCCTGAATCAACAGCTCAAATAACATCATACATCTGCTGCAGATAGACTGCTATTTTGCAAAATATATCTGAAAGTTCTCTTTTTCTCCTACACGATTTACAAACATGTTAGAAACACCGCCTGCAAGCCCGAATATTTCACAAATATTCAAAGATTCAACCGCAATTTGAGCGATTAAATTTTCCTTTCTGCACAGCACGTATTGCCCGCTTATGCAATATAGGCTGTACAGAAATTGGAAAATCTAAACGGTCGTCAGTATAGCAAACGACAAAAGTATTTACGTTTACTATAAATTACACTGCATAAAATTGCCATTTTTCACAAAGCCAAAATCTGTATACAACAAAACCCCCATATCGGAAGCCGTAATCTGCACACAGCCGCAGCCATATTCTTTCGCTTCATTTACAACACGTGACAATAATTCTTTTGCAATTCCCTGTCTGCGGTAATCCTTAGCGGTAAACATACTTGAAAGAATACCGATTCTCCCACTGGGGCAGCTAAAATAGGGCGGTTTTTCTATAAAAGACATTCCGCTTGTTCCTACAATTTTATCCCCATCAACAGCCAGCCAAGAAACAAATGTTCCATCTGCCATATGCCGAGCGTAATAATCCACTAAGGCAGGTTTTAAATCCACTTCTTCCTTTGCGCCTTCTTCTCGTAACTGACAAATTCTCATTTCGATAAATGTATCCAATTCTTTTTTTGTTAATTTCTTATATTGTACAGCCATATTAATCTCCATGCCGCTTTAGCGGCTCAAATAGATATGAAAAACGCTGTCCTTCGCGTTTTTCCTGTGCGAAACTTAATACTTCTAAGGCAGTGTCTTTTGCTGCCTTAGAAGTATTTTTCACACTATTTATCTCCTCTGTTGACTCCATATTGTCCAATGATGCAAAATATAAATTATCAAACGCTTTTACCTGCATTCGGTTTCGCTCATCATCATAGATATCCGATTCATAGTATTTCCCGCCTTTCGCATTCGACAGATAACCCAAAATAAGCTCCATCCCCATAAATGCAGGATAATTACATCCATTTGCATCCGAAATCTGCCATACGGAAGCCTCTTTAAAACCAAATTGCGGATAGTATTCTGGTCTTCCGAAAAACAAAATAGCACCATATCCCAGTTCTGCCGCTTTTTGTATCATATGCATTATCAATGCTTTTCCAACACCTTTTCTTTGAAACGCAGGCAGTACGCTCAACGGCCCAAAATTCAAAACAGGAATGATATTGTCGGTCGTTCTCACTTCTGAATGACTGCAAATTATGTGTCCTGCAATATAATTATTAAGTTCTGCCACCAAACTTAATTCAGGAATGCCATCCCGCTCCCGCAATGTATGAACCATCCAGTGTTCATAAGGACAACCGATGCCGCCCCTTTCCACCCTTTCCGGATAGGAAAAGGCGGCTCTTGTTATTTCTTCCACTCTGCGATAGTCTGCCTGCTGTTCTGTTCTAATTAATAATCTGTCTTTGCTGTTCCACATCTTTTTTATCTTACCACCAATTCTACCCTAAATTCCCATTTGCATATTCACATACTCCAATTCCTTTTGAAACATTGGATTTCGCAAATCATGGCTAAATGATTTTTTTGGTTGTTGTTCCCAAAATGGATTATTTGACCTTGCCTGTATGCATTCCTCAATCAGTCTTTTATTAATACAGCATAGAAAGCTTATCCCATTATTCCTAAAGTTTTTTTGCAAAAGGTGATTCCCTGCAAGCGGAATTTCACAATATTTCTTTCCCCTGCAATAACAAATTTTATCCCTGTCATCCCCACTAATAGATTGTCCATACATAATTGGATAATCTATTTCATCTTGATTTTCAGGAAGCGGTGCATTTCCAATGATCTCGTATTCACCGTAAAAAATTCGGTTATCCATAATATACTCGGATGGACAGCTATTACATTGCAGCAGTTCTGCAATCGTTACATTAGGATCTTCGGTAACGATATGAAAAATCGAAACACAAAGCGCCTTTCCCATCAAAATATTCCAAAATACGCCGCCGCTTTTAATAAACTGCCGAACATCCATCAATATCCTCCCATAACCATAATTTCTCCTATCGTATCTAAAGCGAAAAAAATCACCCTCCTTATACTTGCAATGTCGTCTTTTTGCCTTGGCAAATGCCTGTATTTCAGCAAGATCTTCCGTGCTTGTATCTGCAATCCATTTGTCGAGAAATACTTGCAGTTCATTTTCATTCATATCTGATATTCCCGCAATATATGATGAATAATATGTTTGCTGTGTCGTATAGTTTGCAAGATCAATACTGCCGCGATGCTCATACCCACCACTAAATCTAACATACATTCCATAGGACTTACACCGCTGAATGTTTACGCCGTTTAGACGCTTTGGCTTGCCCCTTGCCGTAATCGGCGCAATCATTGTGCGGTTGTCCTGCGTTTTTAGATAAAAAGAGTCTTCGCTAAAACTTCCACTATCCTGATACCATATCACTTTTCGGAGAATATCACCGTCAAAAAACAAAATATCCTTTCCTGTAGAAAGTTCCGGTTTCAGACTATTATTCGCAATTTCGACCCGTTCCCAAGAAGGCTCAATTAGTTCCAGCCCTAAATATTTGCGTTGTTCATTTGTTAATTCCATTCAAACCTCCTAATCATTTCATCAAAGCATTTCTATCCAAATAAAATACTAATATAACTTATGAAATATTTTCTCCAATTCAGAATCCGCCTGTTTTTTCAGCATGGGATCATCACACGAAAAATTCAAACGAAAACTATACCAAATATCAATTTCGAGTGCATACCATGTATCATAACTAAAATAGCGGACTTTATCACCAAACCATGTTTCATCCATGGAAAAACGCTCTGCAAGCCCTCTGGCAAAATTCCTCCGTTCCTCTGTCGTTCCTCCATAAACCGAACATGGGCAGGCATATTTTTTTAAGATCGCATCAAAAGAATGGATCGATGTTCCAATAGACGTACAATATTGAAATTGATGCTGGTATATTTTAAACGCTTTCTGAAATAAATATTTTTCAAAGCTTTCGGCAAAGTATTTGGATTCTCTTATCGTAACGATGGGATTTTCCTCTTCATTTATCGTAACGGTGGGATTTTCCTCTAACTTACTGATATCCAGATAGCAATTCATATCTATACAGTGATACAAAAACAAAAGCAGACCTCTTTGCAAGGCTTCTCTTGCATCAGAATCTTCCTCCTCAAATAGTTCTAAAATTCTACTGATATTGGGTTCTGCAAAACCATCCCATTCTCTTTCAAGCAGACCGCCGTCATTTTTGCCCATTGTCCTTAAATAATCCAGATACACTTTGGGAAGCCTATAACCATATTGGCTGCAAATATTCTCAAATTGTTGAATTTGTTCTTCGGCAGCAGGTACACATTTTTCAAGCCATGACCCATCAAAATTTGAAACGGATTCGCCTAACCGTTCCATAACCGTATCCAAAGTTCCTTGATAAAACGTTATCATTTTAGACTCCCCCTATTTTATTTCACTGCTTTTTTCGTTTGTAATGATTTTATACTATAAGTTTGTATCTACATAAACGTTTTATACTGGCGAGTATAACGCTATCCATTTAATCCTTATAATAATTCAGCATTTTCTCATAAATGTTTCTGGTTTGTGCTTCATCTCCCCATGATAAAAAGTCATCTGCATAGCATAGCGTGAAAAATGGCTCTTTGTCTTGAAGCACTTCCGGCAGATTTTGCCATAAACGATACATTTGATTGGCGAAACGCTTTATATCAGGACAGTTTTGATAATACACACTTAATTTGTTCATCAAATTTCTGCCAAAACGTTTATTATCAAACGCATTATCATCAATATGCGTTTTTATATAAATACGCGCATTTGTGATATCTGTTTCCCATATTAAATGCAGTAAATGCTCATCTTCAGAATTATCAAGGAATCGTTCGTTAAGCCTTTGATTGTATTCCTCTTCTGTTATAATATTCTCATCTAGCAAAAGCGCATAAACCAATAATTCTTCCATATTTTTGGATTCCTTTTATCTATTTTTTATTCTTCTGTAACAGTTCAGATAACCCATTGAACTGTTACGTATCCAGCCATTGGAAATCGCTTCGCGATGGGCTGGATACCTC
>VSNQ01000098.1 GCA_009774395.1 Lachnospiraceae bacterium | reverse complement strand
CATCTATGACGGTCGCGTGGGCTCGGAGATGTTTAAGAGACAGCAGAAGCAGTAATCTATTTATTGATTGCTAAAAAAATATGCAGGGAGGAATAATTATGTCAGACAACCTAAAGCTTTCAAGAGATGAGATTATTATATGTTATAGGGATGATGTGATAAAGCTTATGAAGTATCTGCCATGGCTGCAAAATGTCAGCGGCGGGAATGTTTCAAGTGTTTATAGTGGGCAGGGAATTGATAAGTGTTCACTGGCTGTACCAGTTTATGATTCGACACTGTTAAATTTTATTAAAGAGATTAAAAATACAGATTTTTTAAACCGGAATTATACATATACTTATTCAAGATACCGCATAAAAACCGCAGCGGACGAGCTTCGTGTAATAGATGCCTGCACATTACAGGACATTACGGTTTTGGGGGATATTTTGTCGAAATATTCTTTTAAAGGTGATATTAAGGGCGCAGTTTGGACGGAGGGTGTTCAAAACGGTGTGTATTTGGCACTTTTATTAAAACTCAAGGATTTGATGGAAATGCGGAAACCGCTGGAATATTAATTTGCATGGTTTTTTCTTAGGTTATAATGCAACAAGATTCTAACAAAGATTCTAGTACACCATTTTTTAATTCCTCATATACAAAGCACTCGCTATTTGCATCATTGCCGCGTTGTCGTCAGTCAACGATGCCACCGCATCGCTTCCTTCCTCCGCCATGCACTGATACAAATATCAAGCACTTTGTATACGAGGATTAAGAAAACGGTGTACTAGCAATAAAAGCAAAATATCAAGGAGACAGGTATGGGAGAGAAATCATTACACAAAAAACGATATATTGTGGAGAAAGCAAAGGATGTATTTCATAGAATGGGATACAAAGCAGTAACCATGAAGGACATTGTGGAGGAATGCGATATTAGCAGAGGCGGACTATATCTGTACTTTTCCAATGTAAAGGAGCTTTTTGAAGCCGTGCTGGAGCAGGAAGCGGAAATAAACAAAGATATTATGGAGTCACTGGAGGAAAAAGACATAACCCCCGGCGAAATGATGTTGTTGTATTTAAGCCAGCAGAAAAAAGAAATTTTAAAGAAAAATGGCAATCTTTCAGTTGCAAAATTTGAATATATGTTTGATAATAAGGCGCAGGATATTAAGGACTTTCGAAGGGCATACTTTAATAAGGCGGTTGTCGGCTTAGAGCAGATTATTATAGACGGTGTGGGGCAAGAGTGGATGGTTTGTGATAATCCGGCTGCTGCTGCAAGAAATATTGTATATACGTTAGAGGGATTAAAAGTGACTGCACAGACAACAGGACTTACATCAGATGATATGGATAAAGAGATAGAGTATATTATGAGTACATTGGGAATGGTAGTAGAATAAATTGAGCAGGGGATTGTTTTCACCCCTGCTTTTGTATATTGCTTACTGTGTTCCATCTGCTGTTTTGGTAGTATACTTTCTCTGTATGGGGCTGTGCATAAAGAAAGACAGGTGGTGTTTTGAAAAATAATAGAAAAAGGGTAGACACACAACCCAAGCTGCAAGGGAAACACTTTAAAAATATAGGGTATCAAAAAATAGTGATTGTTTTAGCGTCCATATTGCTTCTACTTAGTGCGTTGGTTGGCGGTTATATTATTTATATGATAGTTACGTATCATCGAATTGCAGATAATACAGTACTTGAAGTTAGTCAAACGGCTGCATCAAAGAATAATATAATTCAATGTGGTGAGGAATATACAGCGCTCACTTATAATATTGGATTTGGCGCATATAGTGATGATTATAGTTTTTTTATGGATGGCGGGAAATATTCCAGAGCCTTTAGCAAAGAGACAGCAGTGAAAAATGTCACTGGTGCAGCAGAAGCGGCGCAAGCCTGCAATCCGGATTTTGTGCTTTTTCAGGAGGTCGATCTTGATTCCACACGAAGCTATCATATAAACCAATATGAAATAATTCAGGAATATTTTGCCGATTTTGCAGCGAATTTTGGTGTAAATTATCATTCCAGTTATTTAATGGTTCCGTTAAATGAACCACATGGTGCTTCTACGGCAGGACTGGCGACTTTTTCAAAGTTTTCTATGTATTCCGCACTGCGGCGCAGTCTGCCAATTAGCGGTGGAATTGGGAAGTTTATTGATTTAGACAGGGCATATGTAATTACAAGGCTTCCGGTGGAAAATGGAAAGGAATTGGTTATTTTTAATGTACATTTGTCTGCATATGCAACAGATGATACCATTGTAGGGCAGCAGATCGCTATGCTGAGTGAAGATATGAAACAGGATTTAGCAGCAGGCAATTATATTTTATGTGGTGGCGACTATAATCAGGATTTGCTTGGAAATTCTCCAGAGGTATTCCAAACAGCACAGACGGATGCAAACTGGGCAAAGCCTTTTCCAACGCAGCTGCTACCGGAAGGAATGGCACTGTCATATGATTTATTATCCAAAGAGGAACATGATAACCGGAAACCCTCATGCCGTAATGCGGATAAGCCGTATGAAGAGGGTGAGAGTTTTGTCACAATGGTTGATGGATTCTTGATATCCAACAATCTGGAACTCATCGAAATCAATACTATAGACACAGGCTTTGCCTATTCCGATCATAATCCGGTGATGATGAAATTTAAGCTGAAAGAGTAAATGGAAAAATAATAGGAAGGAGCAATCAACAACAATGAGAATGTATGACTTAATTATGAAGAAACGAAACGGCGGCGCTTTGACGGAAGAAGAAATCCGATATATGATTAACGGTTTTACAATAGGGGAAATTCCGGATTATCAAATGTCAGCAATGATGATGGCAATTTATTTTCAGGGAATGAACGAGAGTGAAACGCTGGCGCTTACAATGGAAATGGCAAAAAGCGGTGATATGCTGGATCTAAGCGATATTAAGGGAATCAAAGTGGATAAGCATTCCACAGGCGGCGTAGGCGACAAAACTTCCCTTGCATTAACGCCAATGGTGGCGGCTTTGGGTGTGCCTGTAGCGAAGATGAGCGGCCGTGGTTTAGGGCACACGGGCGGTACCATTGATAAACTGGAGAGCTTTGCGGGATTTTCAACAGGGATTTCGGAAAGACAGTTTCGGGATCAGGTAAATCGGATAGGGATTGCGATTATGGGACAGACTGCGGATTTAGCACCTGCGGATAAAAAGCTTTATGCACTTCGTGATGTAACGGCAACAGTCGACAATATGTCTTTAATTGCTTCCTCTATTATGAGCAAGAAGCTTGCAGCAGGTGCAGATGCGATTGTATTAGATGTTAAGACTGGAAGCGGCGCATTTATGAAAAAAGAGGAAGATTCTTTCGCGCTTGCACGTGAAATGGTGAAACTCGGCACCAATGCAGGAAGAAAAACAATTGCGGTGGTTTCGGATATGGATCAGCCGTTAGGGTATGCCATAGGGAATGCATTGGAGGTAAAAGAAGCCATTGATACATTAAACGGCAGAGGACCGACAGATTTTGTAGAACTATGTATAACATTAGGCTCTTATATGGTGCAGGCTGCGGGTAAGGCATCTTCGGATGAGGAGGCAAGGGCAATGCTTGCAAAGTGTATTGATGATGGTAGTGCACTGGCGAAATTGGCTGATTTTATTGAAGCGCAGGGCGGTGATAGGGAACTGGTATATCATCCAGAACGGCTTCCGCAGGCTTCAATTGTGGAAGAAATTATTTCACCATGTGATGGGTATGTTCAGAAAATTGTATGTGATGAAATTGGAATATGTTCCTTAATTTTGGGCGGCGGGCGTGAAACAAAGGATAGTAAAATTGACCTTTCTGTAGGGTTGATACTACATAAAAAAGTAGGAGATGCTGTGAAAACAGGTGAGCCGCTTGCTGTGATTTATGCCAATGAATATGACAAATTGGAGGCAGCAAAAGCCCGATTTTTAAAGGCGTACACAATTAACAGTGCCGCTGTAGCAAAAAAGCCGCTTATCAAGGGAATAGTGAACGCGTAAAAGACATAAAATGAAGTATAGAAATTATACTTCATTTTTTATGGTGCTGATATGACGAAACGGGATTTGCTGAAACAAGATTTAATAAGTGCCGGAGAACGCTTTGCAGATACGTTTTCCATGCCCAAAGATATGGTAGTAAACGCTACGCTGCTGCATATGGTGGGAGAGTCTGATATTTTTGTGGAGAATTTCAAAGGGATTATTTCCTATACCTGTAATGAAATCTTAATCAAAGGAAATCACACAAAGTTCTGTGTCTGCGGCGAATGTCTTGTTATTGCGTACTATTCCAATGAGGATATGAAAATATCAGGACATATTAAAGAAGTAAAGGTAATAAGAGAGGCATGAGGTGGGGCTCTTGCAGAATAAATGGATACGTTTTATAAAAGGCTGTTTGGTAATTAGACTTGGCGGCGATTATTTGGAACGTTTTTTAAATATGTGCAGATTGCATAATATCTATTTGTGGGATATTCGGCGTAGCGAGGATATTTGCTATTGTGAACTGTATGCCTCTGATTTTTTTAGGCTTCCTCCTCTGCTCAGAAAGACAGGCACAAAGGTGAAAGTAATGAAAAAGCGCGGGATTCCCTTTTACATTCCTTTTCTGAAAAAAAGGATTATTTTTTTTATAGGGGTGGCATCTTGCCTTATTATGCTGAATGTTGTAACAGATTATGTATGGGCAATTGAATATATTGGAAATTTGCAAATTAGTGATGACGAACTAACTGATTTTTTGGAGGAGCAAGAAATTCATTATGGAATGAGAAAGGATAGTCTGGATTGCGAGGCAAAGGAAAAGAAACTGCGAGAAACATTTCCAACAGTTACATGGACTTCCATTTATTTTGAAGGGACGAAGTTATATATTGAAATAAAAGAAAACGAGAAATCGGAGCCCGTAGAAATAAAAACAAAAGGTATGGATATTGTGGCAGATGCTTCAGGTACAATCACTTCTATATTGACAAGAAATGGCGTGCCCAAAGTAAAAGCAGGCGAAACTGTGGAGGAGGGACAAATACTTGTAGCAGGAGGCGTTCCGGTATATAATGAAGCACAGGAAGTGATTGATTATCAGATATACGACGCTGATGCAGATATTTGGATACAGACAGTGATTGACTATCAAGATTTTGTCGGCGAAAGCTACCCTATGATATATTATACAGGCAAGGAGATACATACAGGCTTTGTGGAAGCGTTCGGACGTCATTTTGACGGGCTGTTTCTACATAATCTGTTTCAAAACAAGCAAATAGTCTATGAAACGACAACACAAAAACAGCAGCTTGTTTTGCTTGACAATATTTATTTACCGATCTATTATGGTAAAATTGACAGAAAAGAATACTATTTACGCTATCTTACATATACATCAGACGAAATGGAACAGATATTAACAGACAATTTTGAGAAATTTATTTCAGGTTTGCGCGAAAAAGGGGTACAAATTGTTGAAAAAAATGTTAAAATGGTACAAAATAGAAGTAATAACAAAAGCGGTATGGAAATGATAGGAGAAATTCTTGTGATACAGCCGACCGGAGAACGCAGACCTATTCAAATGCAGCTAGAAACATCAGGAATCCAATAGATAAAAAGGAGTAAGGACATTGGAAGATTATCAAGAACAAATGCATCAAGAATCAATACACCAAGATACAAGACAACAGGGAGCAATGTATCATAATATTATGTATCAAGATTCATTGCAGATAGAAGCAGAGCATATGCAGAATATTTTCGGCGGTAATGATGCCTATATTAAGCAAATAGAAAAAGATTTGCAGGTGGCAATTACGGACAGAAACGGAGAAGTGCATATTTCAGGCAGTCAGGAGGCGGTAAATCGAGCGCGGAAATTAATTGATGAATTGGTAGAACTTTCTAAAAGAGGAAATACAATACAGGAACAAAATGTAGCTTATGGATTGGAGATGTCTAAAGTGAATAATAATAATGCACTTTTGGAGATTGATGCGGACTGCATCTGCCATACGGTCGCCGGGAAGCCGATAAAACCCAAAACATTAGGTCAGAAAACGTATGTGGATGCTATGCGCAAAAATATGATTGTGTTTGGTCTAGGACCTGCTGGAACGGGTAAAACGTATTTGGCTATGGCGCTTGCAATTACGGCTTTTAAAAATCATGAGGTAGAGAGGATTATTCTAACAAGACCTGCAATAGAGGCAGGCGAAAAGCTGGGATTTCTGCCGGGTGATTTGCAAAGTAAAGTTGACCCATATTTAAGACCGCTCTATGATGCGCTTTATCAGATTATGGGAGTAGAGAGTTTTCAAAAGAATATGGAAAAAGGGCTAATAGAAGTGGCGCCGCTTGCCTATATGCGTGGACGGACGCTGGATAACGCCTATATTATATTGGATGAAGCACAGAATACCACACCGGCACAGATGAAAATGTTTCTTACGCGTATTGGTTTTGGCTCGAAGGTGGTGGTAACAGGCGATTCCTCACAGAAAGACTTGGCAGCAGGCGTACAGTCAGGGCTTGATGTTGCGCAGAAAGTTCTTTCTAAAATCAGCGATATTGCCTTTATCCAATTGACAAGCAGTGACGTAGTAAGGCATCCGCTGGTACAAAAAATTGTGAAAGCTTATGAGGATTACGAGAAAAAGATAAATGATGCCCATTTAAAATCTGCAAAAAAAACAGCAGAAAGAGCAGGAAAAACAACTGGAAGACAGTTATTCCGTCAGGGCACAAAGAAAGGAGCTAACCCATACAGATGAGAAATAAAGAAGAATCCAAACAGTGGAAGCTGGCGTTGATTGTATTGACGATTTTATTGTCGCTGTCTGCGGTTGGCGTATCGGCATATTATTATGGAAAATCCTTTCGGGATATTTTTGTACTGTTGATGATTGCTGCTGCCAGTTTCGGAGCCATCGTTTTTTCACTGGTACAGTCGGATATTTATCATACACTTCACTATGATAATGGGGCGCATTATATTCGGTTCGTACTGGCGTTCTTGCTTGGCCTAGCTGCCTGCTGCCTGCTGCCAAGCCTGCCCGATTCTGGCTGGGCAGTACCAGCGTTTGCCCTGGCGCTTACACTGTTTTCCAATACTGTGACAGGAATTATCGCATATGCTGGATTAATTAGTATCTGTGTGTATTTTTCAGGAACAGATATTTTGGCATTTTTATTGTATTTTTTGACAGGAAGCATTTTTGCTGTGCTGTTTGAAAAACTGGACGAAGATTATAGGACAGGCCCGCCGCTGTTTATTGCAATGGTGCTTTATAGTACCTGTATGGCAGCAAAGACTGTTTATCAAAGTTATGGTGTTATGAATGCAGATATTTTTATTATGCCAGTGATTAATATATTTATAACGTTTATCCTAATACTGGCAGTGCTGAGATTTTACTGCGCGGTTGCGATTGATAGGGAGAAAGGAAAATATCTGTTGATTAACGATCAGGAGTATGAAATGCTTGCCAAGTACAAGACAGAGGATAAGCAGCTTTATTACAATGCAATTCATACGGCATATTTTGCAGAGAAAACAGCCCGTCTTCTGCATATGAATGTAAATGTGGCAAAAAACGGCGGATATTATCACAAAATTATTGTATCTGAGTGTAAAAAGCAGGACAAAACTTTGGAGGAAATCTGTAAGGAAAATAAATTTCCTCCGAAGGCAATACAGCTTTTGCAGGAATTTAACTATAAGGCACAGCCTATAAAGATGAAGGAAACGGTGGCAGTTTACCTTGCCGACTGCGTTGTGTCAACAATTACATATTTGCTTGACAAAAACCATACGACGGATGAGCCGATGGAAAACGTAGATTATGGAAAGGTCGCTGTAGCTGTAATTCGTAGGAAAATTGACCTTGGCATACTTAATGACAGTGATATTTCTCTTGCTGATATAGGCGGAATGGAAAAATTATATACGGGGGAAAAATTATATTATGACTTTTTGCGTGGAGAGTGAAACAGAATTAGAGCTGCCTTTTGATGTGGAAGAAATAGCCGTCTTAGTAATGGAAGAAGCGCTTGCGTATGAAAAATGTCCGTATGAGGCAGTAGTAAATGTGCTTCTTACGGATAACAACGGCATTCAAACGATAAATCGAAATTACCGTGAAATTGACAATCCAACGGACGTGCTGTCATTTCCCAATGTGGATTATGAGCGTCCCGCAGATTTTTCGGGAGTGGAGGAACGAGTGGAGGATTATTTTGATCCAGAGAGCGGGGAATTGCTGCTAGGGGATATTGTTATTTCTATAGAAAAGGTCTACGAGCAGGCGAAAGAGTACGGACACTCACAGCTTCGGGAATATGCATTCCTGATAGCCCACAGTATGCTGCATTTGCTGGGGTATGACCACATGGAGCAAAAAGAAGCTTTGGTGATGGAACAGAAACAGGAGGAGCTTCTTAACAGGCTTGGGATTACGAGAAATAATTAACACACACACATGGAGGTCATAAATGAAGAAAAGGTCCAATTTTATTGTACAAGGGAGTATACTTGCCATAGCAGGCGTGCTGTCAAGGATAATCGGTATTATTAGACGGTTTCCTATGGAGCATATTATCGGGGATAAAGGAAATGGTTTTTATTCTGCTGCGTATGAAGTATATGCGTTAATGCTTATAATATCGTGCTACAGCCTGCCGCTTGCAGTATCGAAAGTCGTATCGTCGAAAGTAAGTCGGAAGCAGTATAAAAGTGCCGAACGAGCTTTTCGGTGCGCAATGGTGTTTGCTATTGTAGCGGGTGGAATTACCTTTTTTGTATGTGAGGTTTTTGGAGATTTTTTGGCAAAAGATTTAATGTTGGAGCCTATGAGTGCTTTGGCGTTAAAAGTGTTAGGGCCTGCGCTGCTGCTGGTTTCTGTAATGGGTGTACTTAGAGGATATTTTCAAGGTCTTGGTACAATGATGCCAACAGCCGTATCGCAAGTTTTAGAACAGATTTTTGTATTAATTGGTAGTCTTGTCGGTGCATCTTTATTGTTTCAATATGGTGAAGGCGTTGGTGTACTCCGTCACAATGAAGATTTTGCGCCTTCGTTTGGTGCAGCAGGCGCTTCCGTGGGGCCAGTTGTTGGTTCTTTAATTGGATTATTGTTTTTAATGTTTGTCTATTCCATTTATCGTAAAAAATTTAAGCGTCAGATTAGTCGTGATGTCAGCGGCAAAACCGATACGTATGGACAAGTATTTAAGCTGATAATTATGACGGTTCTGCCGGTGTTGTTAAGCACTACTGTCTATAACCTCAGCAATGTTATTGATATACGAATCTATAACAGCGTTATGATACAAAAAGGATTTGACAGTGTCAGAACTTATAATTGGGGTGTTTATTCCGGAAAGTACAAAGTGCTCGTTAATGTGCCGATTGCGCTGGCAAATGCAATGTGTTCCTCCATTGTTCCTGTTCTTGCGGCTTTAATGGTGCGCGAAGAGTTTGGACGTGCAAAGGAGCGGATAAATCAGGCAATGCGTTTTACCATGCTGGTAGCAATCCCCAGTGCCGTTGGGCTTGCGGTATTGGCACGTCCAATTATTACCATGCTGTTTCGCGGTGAAATTGACATGGCAGTAAATTTGCTGCATATTGGCTCAATATCCGTAGTGTTTTATACAATGTCTACGCTAACTAATGGCGTACTTCAGGGAATTAACAAAATGCAGATACCTGTGCGAAACGCTGTGATTGCGCTGGTAATTCACATTGCGTTTCTCTATGCGACTCTACAATTTGGATGGGGTATTCATGCTGTGGTATATGCAAATATTTTATTTGCCGTAATCGTATGCATTTTAAACGCACTTGCAATTAAAAAGTATTTAAACTATCGACAGGAGTATATCCGTACCTTTGTAATTCCAGTAATTGCGTCTGTAATTATGGGGGTTGTAATTGGTGTGCTGAATCTGCTACTTGCAAAGGTGATTGGGAATGTACTTACTGTATTTTTAGGGATTGGCATTGGTGTAATCGTTTACTTTGTTGTGCTGATTCTGCTAAAAGGTATTTCCGAACACGACCTAAAAAGTATGCCTGGTGGAAGAACAGTACTAACAGTTGCAAAACGGCTGCGGTTAATGTAATGATAGTCGATGCAAATATTATTTACGTTTACTATATCTAATAGAATCCAGTCCATTTATGAATAAAAAATAAAAATAAGCTGATACTATATCAAAACGCCAAAATGATTTTACAGAACAGATAATGGAGGCTGATGATGAAAAAAGGATATATGATTAGCTTATTTGTTGTATGTGCAGTGATAATTGTGTTAATTGGAACATTGATGTGGAAACGGCATTCTGTTGGAGTCCCTAACCAACAGCAAAAAAACGTGGCGGAGCAGCCCAATCAAGTTGAAATGACAAAACAGCCGCAACCACTTGCACAATCCCCTTCTAATACAAATGGTGCAAGTGCATCGCAGGCACAAAGTATTAATACTATAACTACAAAGGATACCATGTGCATATACGAAAATATTGATAAAAAAGATGGCACTGTATCAATGCAGGAGGAAAAACTGCCCGAACAGTATATTGGTTTAAACCGTAAAGAATTAGAAGCTGCTTTGCTGGAGGACAGTCGTCTGCTTGTGGATAAAGCACAGGACAAGGGCTTTCAATCGCAGCATTTGGAGTTGTTTTCGCCTGAAAAAATCAAAATATTAAGAATTTATGATACGACGGCAGAAACAGAGGGGTATTATATTATGGAATTGGACGGTGAAATCCGTATTTACAAGGCAGATCGGGAAACTTTGTATTTCCGGACAGAATTGTTGTTACAGGATTTACCGGAAAATGTACAGCAGGAAATTATTGAAGGAAAATATATGGATTCAGAGTTAAAGGTGTATCATTTTTTGGAATCTTACAGCAGTTAAGAGCAAAAATGGAAAAGGCAAATCACTGAATGGAGGCTTTAAAATGGCAGAAACGGCAGACAGAATTGTAATTATCGGCGGCGGCGCGTCAGGCCTTATGGCGGCAATTCAGGCTTCTCAAGCAGGTGTGGCAGTGACAATTCTGGAGCATAAGGACAGGGTCGGCAAAAAAATATTAATGACTGGAAACGGGAAGTGCAATCTTACAAATATTAGTGATATACATGGAAAATATTACAGTAGCAGCGAAAAAATGATTGAAAAGCCGAACAAGCAATCAAATGAAGAATCCATGAAAAAGTCGAGCGAAAAATCGAACAAAAAATCGCTGGAAAAAATTTATAAGGCATTAGAACGTTTTGGTGCGACAGATACAAGGGAATTTTTTCAACAATTAGGACTGTATACAAAAGAAAAAAACGGCGGCGGCATATATCCTGTATCGGAACAGGCTTCGGCGGTACTGGATGTGCTCCGCAGCGCCTGTGCGTATCTTGGAGTTACAGTGAAAACCGGCTGCGAGGTTGTGGATATTACCGCTGACAGACAAGGCGGAACAGTACAGTATATGCAAGATAACACCAAAAAGAGAATGGCATTCGGCTGTGTAATTCTGGCAGCAGGCGGCAATGCGGCTCCGGCTACAGGCTCCGACGGCACAGGGTATCATTTGGCAAAAAAACTAGGACATTCTATTATTACGCCACTTCCAGCATTGGTGCAGCTACGATGCGAAGGAGATTATTTTAAATCAATTGCAGGTGTCAGGGCGCAAGCAGGTCTTACATTATATGTAGAAAATAAGAAAGCATTCTATGAGGAGGGAGAATTACAGCTTACAGATTATGGTATTTCTGGTATTCCGGTATTTCAATTTAGCCGTATAGCGGCTCGCGCAATTCATGAAAAAAAGAAGTGTCGTGTACAAATTAATTTTATTCCTTATATGAATGAAAGAGAAATGCTGGATATTACAAATAAGGAACAACAGCTTGGCTATAAAACGATAGAAGAATTTTTAGGCGGTCTTGTACATAAAAAAGTTGCTTCCCTTATATGCCGCATACAGAAAATACGCCCACAAGAACGTATTTCGGAAGCAGGCAGAGAAAAAATTGCAGCATGTTTGGCTCTGTTAAACAATTTTACAGTTATTGTAAAAGCCACAAATCCTTTTGAGAATGCACAAGTTTGTAGCGGTGGTGTTCCACTCTGGGAAGTTACAGAAAATTTTCAGTCACAGAAAACTCCTGTAGTGTACTTTGCTGGAGAATTATTAGACTGCGATGGCATTTGTGGAGGTTATAACCTGCAGTGGGCATGGACAACGGGTGCAATAGCAGGCATTGCCGCTGCGCAGCAAGTTTTAAAACAAGAAGCAAGGTAGTACAAATGGACGAATTATGCAGGAGCAAATAATGATTACTATAAATCAATTAAAAATTGCATTACAAATGCCGTGCGGGGCAGAAAAAAACGCTAAAATAAGATTAGATTCCCCGGAGATTCTACGCAAAAAAGCAGCCAAAATCTTAGGGATTCAAGAGAGCAAAATTCAAGATATTACAATACGCAAACATTCCATAGACGCAAGGAAAAAGCCGCTGCTTTTTCAAGTATACACATTGGGGATATCTCTGCAAGACAACAAGTACGAGGAACAGATCGTAAAGCGTTGCAAAGACAATAATGTAGTATTTATATCACAATCGCAAAAAGATAATAATTATTGTTTTTCTGTATTGGGGAATAAGACATTAAGGAATCCTCCTGTGATTATCGGCATGGGCCCAGCAGGATTGTTTGCCGGATATATGCTTGCAAAATACGGATATCAGCCAATTCTATGCGAGCGCGGTTATGATGTGGACACTCGAACAAAAGATGTGGAGTCTTTTTGGAATGATGGCGTGCTACATCCAGATTCCAATGTACAGTTTGGCGAGGGCGGTGCAGGAACTTTTTCTGATGGAAAATTAAATACGCTTGTAAAAGACAAAAATGGCAGAAATAAGGAAGTTCTGCGTATTTTTGCAGAGTGTGGTGCACCAAAGGAAATCTTATTTGAAAGCAAACCGCATATTGGCACAGATATTTTAAAAACCGTTGTGAAAAATATGCGGGAATTTATCTTAAATCACGGCGGAACTGTGCATTTTGGTACAAAAATGACTGCGCTCGAAGTTACAGCGGGAGCAGTTAGCGGCGTGGTTCTCAATCACAAAGAAGTAATCAAGACAAACCAGGTAATTCTGGCAATTGGTCACAGTGCCAGAGATACTTTTACATATTTAAACAAGTTAGCAGTTCCAATGGAAGCAAAAGCGTTCGCCGTAGGAATGCGGGTAGAGCATCCGCAGCAGTTGATAAACGAATGCATGTATGGAAAAAAATATGGAAATTTTCTCCCAGCAGCACCATATAAGCTGACTGCGCAGACCAGCACAGGGAGAGGCGTATATTCCTTTTGTATGTGCCCAGGCGGGTATGTGGTGAATGCTTCTAGTGAGGCGGGCAGGTTGGCAGTTAATGGTATGAGTTATTCTGACCGTTCGGGTACAAATGCCAACAGCGCAATTATTGTTCAAGTGACGCCAGACGATTATCCAAGCAGCGATCCACTTGCAGGCGTGGCATTTCAAAAGACATTGGAAGAAAAAGCTTTTGCACTAGGAAATGGACGTGTTCCTGTACAATATTATGGCGATTATATAAAAAATCAAGCGTCAAAAGTTGATTTGAATCATCGTTTAAAAAAGAATCTTGACAAGGATATGCATTTTGTAGTACATAAGATAAGTCCCTGTATTAAAGGCGAATATATTTTTACCAACTTACGGGGCTTATTGCCAGAAGAATGCGAAAAAGCATTTATCGAAGCCATGAAACAATTTGACAAAACGATTCCGGGTTTTGCCGGATCGTATACCATATTGTCAGGAATTGAAAGCCGCACCTCCTCGCCAGTGCGCATCTGCCGTGATGAAACAATGCAAAGTCCAGCTTTCGTAGGTTTGTATCCATGCGGAGAGGGTGCAGGTTATGCTGGAGGTATTACATCTGCAGCAATGGATGGCATCTTGGCTGCGGAGAAAATTGCTGCAAAATATCAGCCATTGTGCAGGTAAAATATGGCAATCAGCCACAACAAAATGAATTTGTATGACCTAATATCTGTAGTAAGCGGTTACAGATTTAATTATCAAAAGAAAGATAGGAGTTAATATGGAAGAACTAAGAGCAAATTTAAAGAACAAAAAAAGAGTAGTGGTAAAGATTGGCTCGTCATCTTTACAGCATCCAGAAACGGGGGAATTGGATTATATCAAAATTGATATATTGGTGCGTGAACTATGCAATCTGCAAAATCAAGGGAAAGATGTAATATTGGTAACTTCTGGTTCTATTTCCTGTGGCAGAAAGGCCATTGGTTTAAAGGAAACAAAAACAGTTTCGCAGAAGCAAGCGTGTGCGGCAATTGGACAGGCAAGATTAATGACAACATATCAGAAAATATTTTCGGAGTATAATCATTATGCTGCGCAGATTTTGATGACACGTAATACAATCGTAGACAATGTCAATCGGTTTAATGCGCAAAATACCTTTAATGAATTGTTAAGTATGGGAGTAATTCCCGTAGTAAATGAAAATGATACCATTTCAACCTTTGAATTGGATAAGGTAGTAGGGGAAAATGATACCCTTTCTGCGATCGTTACTGCGCTGACAAACGCCGATTTGTTAATATTGCTGTCGGATATCAACGGTTTGTATACCGATGATCCCAGACAAAACAAAGATGCGCAATTTATTGAACGTGTGGACTGCCTTACAGATGAATTGATGCAGATGGGAAAAGCCTCCACTGGAAGCAGCGTCGGTACAGGCGGCATGGAAACAAAAATGATCGCTGCCAAAATCGCTACATATTCCGGCGCAGATATGGTAATTGCAAGCGGAAAAGATGTGCGGATTATCCACCGCATTATGGAAGGAAGAAATTACGGTACGATTTTTAAAGCAAATAAAAATGAAACCTTTGATTTCGCAGCATTTTTGGATCAGCTGCATAAGTAAATTGGGTAGGGTAGAATCCATAGAGAAGCAAATAATAAAATTAGTATGAATTACACACTAAATGCAAAATATCTTTAAGTTTTGTATCGCTTTTATGAACGAATTTTTGTCACCATTTAATAAATATTGTGTTGAAAACAAATATATGTTCTGATATAATATGATTATTATAAGATTTGAAAATAATCATATCTCTGTGATTATATTTATTAAATAATTATGTAAATCAGACTTGATTTAGCGGATTTGTGTTATGCAAAGGAGAAAATGTGTAAGAAAAGAATGTGAAAAATAAAACATAAGCTGCTGGAAATGTATAATGAAGAAGAAAATTGATATATTATACTTGAGAAAAATGCATAACAAGTTTGTTGAAATATTTATAATACATTGATTGTTAAGATGCACATTCTGACTTTATGCATATAATAAATAAGGAGGAAATTATATGGTTGATATATTAGATGCTGCACGTTATTTCGTATTTTTGTCATATGGAAGAAAGCAATATTCGTTAACACCACTTAAATTGCAAAAAATTTTATACTTAGCTCAAGGATGGAGTTATGTATGGGATAATCATGCTGCGTTTCCAGATGAATTCGAGGCATGGCAGTATGGACCGGTGAACGAAAAAGTGTATGAAGAATTTAAAAGATATGGACGTTCAGAAATTCCGGAAAGAGAAGGTATAGGCTTTCTAAGAGATTTTGAGGTGACCGAAACTTTAACCGCCATTTGGGATGAATATGGGAAGAAGACTGCATATGACTTAGTCGAATTAACACATCAACAAAAACCTTGGCGTGATGCTTATTCTCAAGGAACAAAAATAACAAATAATAGTATTAAAAAATATTTTCAGTCAACTTATTTTTAGGTGTAATTTTATTAAAGGAGAAATAATGGGAATTGTCTTAAAAGGGATAGAACTGGAAAATTTTAAATCATATGCCAATAAACAATATATTCAATTTTCAGATTTATCAGTATTGCTTGGAGCAAATAGTAGTGGGAAAAGTACAGCTTTACAAGCATTATTAATGCTTAAACAAACAATGGAGTGCAATAGTCCTGATGAAGAGTTGTTATTATCAGGCAAATATGTTGCTCTAGGAGATTATGATGATGTGATATCTGACTCTGTAACAGGTTCTTTTTCACTTGCAGTAACACTTAAACAAACTGAAAAATCTGAAAATATGTTAGATGAAGATAATTTTAAAATTTGCTGGAACTTTAAACGGGATGTAGATAGTGCCTCTGCAATTCTGAATTATATAGATGTATATTTTGAAAATATGCATTTGTCATTAAAAAGAGTCAGCAAGGGATTATTTGATTTATATATAAATGATGAACGCATAGTGTTTAGTGTTAATATTCATAATCTGCTATTGTCGAATTATGTAGTTCATTATGATACAAAGTTGAATAGCAAAGCTTCTGAACTGATAAATGTTTTGTCACAGACATTGATATCGCAGAAAACCACAACAGTTGCAATGGATGAACCGGTTGGAATAAATGCAATAAGAGAATTTTACATTCGGTTATTGGATAGACTTCAAGAGAAAGAAATAGATAAAATTTCTTTGACAGAAGATACATATAATCTAGCTTTACGAGTAGAAAAGCTTATTGACGAATTTGTTAATTTAGAATTGCCGATGTATGGCAGTGCTAACCGGATAATCCCAAAAGATTTACGTATCAGGATTTTGGAATTATCATTTGCTAATTTGAATTCCTTAGAACAACTGGTGAATATTCTTACAGTATATGAGTCATATATATCGAATTATAAGTGTTCAATTCCTGCTACTTCACAATTACAAGGATCTTATCATTTGAAAGGAAATCCATTTTGGCTGTTAGACAGAGATGATGAGAAAAGAAATAATTTAACACAACTAAAATATGCGTTGGATTTTTATAATATTTTTTATAAAGATATTATTTCTAAAATTTTCTTTGTTGGGCCTATTAGAGAAACTCCGAAAGGCTTATATAATATTGGATTTGAAACTGTTCCTAAATATGTTGGGCCTACAGGATCATATTTCGCTTCAGTTTTGTTGCATGAGAATAAAAAAGAGAAAATATATATTTTACCGAGTGGAAAAGAAAAGTGTACATTGTCAGATGCTTTGGCTGAATGGATGATTCATTTGAATGTTGCAAGTGCTGTGGATGTTGATAGGAAAAATTCTTTTGGTTTCAGCGTTTCAATTGAAAATATGGATCATATAAAATCTGATATCATGAATGTAGGAATAGGTACTAGTCAGGTCTTACCGGTTTTAATATCTGTGTTATTATCTGAACCACATGAAATATTGATTTTTGAACAACCAGAATTGCATTTGCATCCATATTCACAAAGCCGTCTGGCAGATATGTTTGTTGAATTTTGTAAGCAAGGTAGAAAAATAATACTTGAAACACATAGTGAATATTTTTTGCTACGTCTAAGATATCATATTGTAAAAAATAATTATTCTAAAGAATCTGCTGCAATTAATTTTTTCCATAACACTGGAAGAACAAAAGTTTGGACTACCAATATTTCTGGTTTGGGAAATATTGAGTATCCTGAAGATTTTAGGGATGAAACACAGGAATTATTAGATTCAATTTTAGAAGCAGCATTAGAAAGAAAGGGACTATAATGAGTGTATTGATAGATCCATATATGTTTGAACTGTCTGATGCACAGGAAATCAAAAATAATATTTCTTTTTTTATGAAAATGCTAAAGCTTTGTAATAAATCAGATGATGATGAAAAGCTGCGTATTGCTATTTACAAAGGTATGCTCAAAAGAATATGCCAAAGAACAATACAGCCTTTTCCAATAAATATTCAGGCAATTACAGATTCCGATTTAAAAAACACTATTTTACAAATTAATAAATCTTTTAACCATGCATTGTTGGAATCAATAGAGAGTATAGATATTGATGAATGTAGCGGAGAACAGGAATTTAAAATTATTGATGAAAATGGGATCGCAGAAGATGATAGCTATTATGAAATGTTTTGTATGCTATTGATTCCATGCTATTCAAAGCATGAAGACATTGATGACAGGATATTAACTGGAATTAAAAAGGATGGAAGACAAATAGGTGATCATTTTCAGATTCAATGTAGCTGTTTTGATTATAATTATATAAAACAGTGCATGTTTTCAGGAATTGATGAGTTTATATCTGATAAAGAAAAAGTAATAGAATTTTTAAAAGAAAAAAAGAGAAAAAAAGAAATTACGATTGTTGATATTGTATCAGCAGAAATAGGTGAACATCATAATCATGTACAGGCAGATGGGAAAAAATTTAGTACATTGAGTGAACTTTCTATTAAAAATAAAAAAGTGCTGAAACTTTTTCAAAATTTAGGATTATTTAGAATCGTATTTGGCAGATTTACTCCACAAGGTGTAAAAGCAGCTGGAACAATGACAATATATAGTATTAGTAAAAAGAACACTCAAGATATTGTGACTGTTAAATTTAATGCAGAAACAGGATTTCAAATAATAACAGATTTATATTTTCCTAAAGGTATAGGTCAGTTATTACAAGATTATTTTAAAAAAAATCAAATTACATATAAAAATATGAGCGAGTTAGTTGATAAAATATAACCGTTCAGACGATGTTTTAATTGTATATGCATAGACAGCGTTGCGTAAGTAATTGTGAGAAATAGTCCCTGGTAATCCTTCTTAATTTCATTATGGCTATAATCATTCGATGGTAGGAAACCATTGCTTTTTTAGTGTTATATATCTTCCTTTGAGATTAGGTCATAAAGATATATTTTTTTTTATTGACATAACTATAAAGTAATATAAGGC
>VSNQ01000097.1 GCA_009774395.1 Lachnospiraceae bacterium | reverse complement strand
TATTGGAGAAATTACATTATATTCTGATAATTCCTTATTTTTTTGATTAAGGATGTTTCTTTTTGTAATGTTTTGGTAGAGTAATTCAATTTTGTTCGCTTTAGTGCTATTAATAGATAAAAGTTCATGTAAATGATATGTTTTCTTAAGAATTTATACTGGCGAACGCCAAAATTTACCAATAACGCCGACTCACGAGCACAATAATCTTGAATAAAGAGAGATTGAGCGGTTAAGAAGGATTTGCTCAGGGAGTACTATAGACTACCAAACAGATAAATAACGAACAAATAAATCTCTCACTCCCAATCCCGCAACGGCATATGATAATATATGTATCCGTTTGGCGGGAAAGGGAGTGGTTTTTTTGCTGTATACAGATTTTAAAAAGAAAGAAGTTATTAGTATCAAGGATTGTAAACGATTAGGGCACGTCTGCAATATAGAATTTGATGAATGCAAGGGGTGTATCTGTAAGATAATGGTTCCGGGATGTAAGGGATTATGGGGAATGCTGACAGACGATTCTGTAATTGTAATACCATATTGTAGCATTAAGCAGATTGGACCAGATATTATATTGGTAGATATTTAATTTATATTTGTGAGCGCTTAAATTTTCCAATAATGTCGACTTACGAGCGTAATTATCTTGAGTTATATGGTAAAGTTTATCGCTTGTGAGTATAGGAACTGTACAGAAATTACTTGTGACAAGGAATTTCTGTACAGTTCTTAATAGATAGAAGAAGTTATCGGACAACCCTATTGATTGGTACGTATGCAGAGGCACAGAAAATATCAAAACAGGAATAGTTGTTGCAGTTTGTCAAAGTGGATCTATAAAAATAGTTTTTCATTTCGTTGACACAAATAAAAACATCAATTATACTAAAAATAGAAAGATGGGCAGGGAGGTGTGGGCATGAAATGTCCGTATTGTAATCATGAGAATACAAGAGTAATTGATTCAAGACCGGCGGAGGATAACAATTCTATTCGCAGAAGACGAGTATGTGATATATGCAGCAAGCGTTTTACAACCTATGAAAAGGTGGAAACTATTCCCTTAATAATCATTAAAAAGGATAATAACAGGGAAGCATATGATCGCTCTAAGATAGAAGCAGGCGTACTGCGTGCCTGCCATAAAAGACCAGTAGGCGTAGAGCAGATTAATGAATTGATAGATGCTGTAGAAACAGAAATCTTTAATATGGGGGAAAAAGAAGTTTCCAGTCAGGTGATTGGTGAATTGGTAATGAATAAGGTAAAAGATTTAGATGCTGTGGCGTATGTGCGCTTTGCGTCTGTTTATCGTGAATTTAAAGATATTAACACGTTTATGGACGAGTTAAAAAAGGTGTTGGATAAATAAGGTATCAACGTTTGTTCATTATTTTATACAAGTTTGTAGAGAAAAAAACTTGCTTTTTTATAGAATATTGTATACAATTTTACATGTTAGGATAGTAAGGCGTTGAGAAATGTTATTGTTTATAATCCAATCGGACAGAGAACGATGTTAAAGAGTGTGCTGCAATATTTAAACAGATAAGAAATGTTCCTAAAGTGCTTTGCACACAGTGTAGAAAGCATTTATAGTGAGGCATGCAGGAGCAGCAGCTCTCTTATAGAGTGTTTGTGTCGTTGCGAGCAGCATAGCAGGGGTTTATAAAGAATAGTGATTCTTTTATGGTTTACTGTGGTAACGCAATTGATAACAGCAGGACGATACCACATATTGTGTGATCGTACCAGTATGTATCAGCAGGTGTTTGGAAAGTATGTTTCTGAAACACTATTTTGAAAAACTGAATAGAGAAAGAATAAGAAAAGGAGTAAAGACATGACTCAGAGAGGACACAAATTAACGAAAGGTCTTTTCGTAAGTATGTTACTTACACTGACTATTGCACTGGGCGGATGCGCAGGTGATAAGGCGGAGCAAGGCTCTACACAGATTGCAACCACACCCGCAACAGAGAGCGGCAGCGAGAGTTCGGAAACAAGTGAAAATAACACAGAAGTTTCCAGCCAGACGCCAGAAACAACGGGGGATGTGGCATCGCAGATTACAATTGGTATTCCACAGGACTTAAATAGTCTGGATCCGAATCTTGCAGAAGGTTCTGGTACACAGGAAATCCTATTTAATATCTACGAAGGTTTATATAAGCCTGACAGCAATGGCAATCTGCTTCCAGCTGTAGCAAGCGGCTATACAATGTCAGAAGATGGTTTAGTGTATACGTTTACGTTAAGAGATGGCATTAAGTTCCATGATGGAAACCCTGTTACGGTTGCGGATGTGAAGTATTCGATTGAAAAATGCGCCGGTATGAATGGGGGAGAGCCTATTATATCGGCGTTTAAAAATATTGAGAGCGTGGAAACACCGGATGACAGCACGATTGTAGTAACATTAAAGGAAGCAAGCAGTATTTTTGTAGCAATCTGCGCAACGATTGAGGCGGCGATTGTGCCGGCAGGCGTAGAAGATTTAGAAGCAAATCCCATTGGTACGGGACCATATAAGTTTGTTTCACGTTCTTTACAGGAAAATGTTGTTTTGGAACGTTTTGACGATTACTGGGGAGAGCCAGCGCACATTAAAGACATTACATTAAAAGTGATTGCAGACGCGGATTCTATTGTAATGAATTTGGAGGGCGGTGCAGTAGATATGATTGCACGTGTGTCTACAGCGCAGGCAGCAGAACTAAGCGATAAATTTGAAATTTTAGAGGGTACTATGAATTTGGTGCAGGCTGTATATCTCAATAACACTAAGGCACCATTTGATAATGAACTTGTGCGCAAAGCACTCTGCTATGCAACAAACAAGCAGGAAATTATGGATTTCGTTTCGGAAGGCAAGGGAACGCCCGTAGGAAGCAGTATGTTTCCGGCTTTCGGGAAGTATTATATGGAAGAATTGAATAATACATATCCCACAGATATAGAAAAGGCAAAAGAATTGTTGACGGAAGCTGGTTATTCAGATGGATTTACATTTACAATGAAAGTCCCTTCTAATTATCAACAGCACGTTGATACTGCGCAAGTGCTTGTAGAACAGTATAAGCAGATTGGGGTAACAGCGAATATTGAGTTGATTGAGTGGGAAACATGGTTGAGTGATGTGTATCAAGGAAGGGATTTTGAGGCAACAGTTGTAGGTGTGGATGCTTCCACGTTAACAGCAGGTGCAATGTTAAGTCGTTTCCGCTCTGATTCACACAATAATTTTATAAATTATAGTAATGCAGAATATGATGCAGCATATAATAATGCATTGGCTGCGGAGGCAGTTATGGATGATGATGGTGCGACAAATTACTATAAGGAATGTGAAACCATTCTCACCAATACAGCAGCAAATGTTTATATACAGGATATGTGTGAATTAGTAGCAATCAGCAAAAAGTATGCTGGCTATGAATTTTATCCGCTGTATATACAGGACTTTTCTAAACTTTATTTAGCAGAATAAAAATATTAACAAACATTGAGAGATTTCAATTAAAGAAAATCTAATTATTCGTGAGTATATACTAACGACCGTTAAGATTTTCCAATTTCTGTAAAGCCCATATTGCATAAGCGGGCAATACGTGCTGTGCAGAAAAGAAAATCTAATCGCTCGTGAGTATAACACATTAAAATGGCAAGAGGTGACGAGGTATGAAATATGTAGGAAGAAAGCTGGTGACGATGTTGATAACGCTTTTATGCATTTCATTTCTCGTCTATCTTGCTTTTGATATAATTCCCGGTGATGCGGCGCTTGCAATGTTGGGAACGGATGTGGAGCCGGAACGTTTAGAAGTGCTGCGGGAACAAATGGGTTTAAATAAGCCCTTTTTGGAGCGGTATGCCTTGTGGCTTTCCGGATTTGTCAAGGGGGATTTTGGAACTTCCTATAAATACAATATGCCCGTGCGGGATATGATTTTATCGAAACTGCCGATAACCATTACAATGGCATTGATTTCGTTTGCAATTATGGTAGTGGTTTCACTGCCAATTGGCATTTATACCGCAAAACACAGCGGTAAATGGGTGGACAGGGTTCTTATGGTAGTAATACAAATTATGATGTCTGTTCCTCATTTTTTTATGGGTATTCTGATTACGTATGTATTTGGGCTAGTGTTCAAACTGTTTACGCCCGGCGGTTTTATTTCTTATGAAACAGATTTTGGCGGTTTTATGAAATATCTTATTTTTCCTTGTATTGCAATTGCATTGCCCAAAATTGCAATGTCAGTAAAATTGCTGCGAAGCTCCTGCATTGAGGAGGCAAAAAAGGACTATACGAGAACCGCATATAGTAAAGGAAACAATACCAATAAGGTTTTATATAAACATGTGCTTAGAAATGCGATGATACCAATTATAACACTTTGGGGAATGACGCTTGCCGATATGCTGGTAGGGAGTATTGTAATCGAACAGGTTTTTAATATTCCGGGAATCGGACGGATACTGTTAACTTCCATTTCTTACAGAGATTATCCAGTGGTGGAAACGATTATTGTATTAATTGCATTTGTTGTGATTGCTGCGAATTTCTGTGTGGATATTATTTATCAAATCGTTGATCCACGAATTAGTATTGATGAGAAAGGGCGGGATTCACTATGAAAAAAAGAAAAACATATCCGCCAAATTTAATAATAGGCGTAATTATAACAAGTGTTATGATATTAATGATTTTAGTAGGGTTTTTTTATACGCCATATGATCCAACCAAAATGGACAGCAGTGTCAAACTGGCAGCGCCAAGTCTAGAGCATATTATGGGATGTGATAATTTTGGCAGGGATATTTTTTCAAGAGTGCTGAAAGGAATGGGAAATACATTTTTAATAGCATTTGCAACAATTGTAATTGGCGCAGCAAGCGGTGTGCTTATTGGTGCATTTACAGGATATTTTGGCGGCTGGCTGGATGAAATTGTTATGCGCATTAATGATGTTGTATTTGCGTTCCCTAGTATTTTACTTGCATTGGTGTTTGTCAGTATCTTTGGCACAGGTAATAAATATAATGTAGTTTGGGCGTTGGGAATTGCATTTATTCCAAGCTTTGCGCGAATTGTGCGGGGAGAATTTATAAAATACCGCGATATGGATTATGTAAAAAGCGCGAAACTGGCAGGTGTGCCGACGCTGCGTATTATTTTCGTGCATATTTTGCCAAATACGGCGACGGTGTTAACGTCGTCGATTATGATCGGTTTTAACAATGCAGTACTTGCTGAGGCGGGGATGAGTTATCTGGGAATTGGTGTACAGCCGCCGGATGCAAGTCTTGGAAGTATGCTTTCCGAGGCGCAGAGCTATCTCTTCTCCGCACCTGGATACGCCATATTTCCGGGATTAATGATAATTTTGTTGGTGTTAGGATTTTCTCTGGTGGCAGATGGATTGAAGTAGATAGAAACAACAGTGTTATTGGCACTGATTTTGTTGCTGCGTGCAGAATAGTTTCCGACTTTTAATTCCAGTATTCAGATGACAGAATACAATTACTTTATTCATAGGAATCAATTTGAAAAACAGTGTAGAAAGGCGGATATTCCTACATTTAATATTTTAGAATCGTAATAATACGGAAATCGTATATAGTACAATTATAGCGGGGAAGAATATGGGCAGTTTATTAGTGGTAAAAAACCTAAATATTGAGTTTCACGATCATGACGCACCAGAGCAGGTGGTGAAAAATTTGAATTTAGAGCTTGCGCAAGGCGAGATTTTAGGGATTGTGGGGGAGTCCGGATCGGGCAAATCTATGACAGCAATGGCAATCGCTGGACTTTTACGCCGTCATGATATGAAAATCGAAGGTGAAATTTTATTTGAGGGAACGGAACTGCTGCATACAAAGCGTTCAGAACTTCGCAAATATCAAGGAAACGATATTGGCATTATTTTTCAGGAACCAATGACTTCCTTAAATCCAGTCAAGCGGATCGGCTGGCAGGTTGAGGAAAGTCTGCGTATTCACAGGCCGCAGATGCGCAAGGAGGAACGATATCAACTTGCAATCGAAAGCCTAAGAAATGTAGAATTGGAAAATCCAGAGCAAGTATATAAAAAATATCCACATGAACTATCGGGGGGAATGCGTCAGCGTGTTATGATAGCTTCTGCTATGATTTGCGAGCCAAAGCTGTTGATTGCGGACGAGCCGACAACTGCGCTGGATGTAACAATACAGCTGCAGATCGTGAAACTTCTGCAAAAACTGAATCGGGAAAAGAAAACGTCGATTTTATTTATATCCCATGATTTAAGCCTTGTAAAACGCCTGTGCGGAAAAATCCTTGTTATGCATAATGGAGATGTAGTGGAAGCGGGGGAAACGCTTGCGATTTTTCAGCATCCTAAGGAATTATATACCCAAAATTTAATTAATGCGATTCCAAAGTTAAAGAAAATCGTTGTATAAAATTGGAATGTGTATTGTATGAACGGGAAGAAAAAATTTTTCAATTGGTTGCATCGAGAGCCGAAAATACCGTTGAAGAATGGGCACAATGTTTAAACTGCCCGATTATAAGAATGGATGGAATGAAACCGATTGAAGAAAATATTAACCTTATTATGGAACAGATGGAATAAGATTAATTTCAAATAATGGAAAAGGATTATTTTATCAGGTGAAATTGGAGCATTGGAGAGAGCAGCTGAGAAAGAAACCAGTGAAATACTGGATTCGGTCAGAAATAGAAGAAATTGTTAAGGAAAAATTAGTTGATAGAAATACGTTCTATGAGTATTCAAAAATAGGATATCAAAAAATTATCAACCATTGACGACGGAAGATGTTTGGGATTTTATGAAAATTGATGGAGGCGTAATACGGGGGTATTCATTTTGAAAGAAAATATACTTGAAGTAAAGGACTTAAACGTATATTATACGAATAAAGGCGGTTTTTTGAAACATAAAAATACAAAGCAGCACGTACTGAAAAACGTATCTTTTACCATGAGAAAAGGGGAAGTTTTAGGGCTTGTGGGAGAGAGTGGCTGCGGAAAAACTTCGCTTGCAAAAGCAATTCTTGGTATGCAGAAACAGTTTGACGGGGAAATCCAACTGGACTGCCCAAACCCCCAGATGGTATTCCAAGACCCATATGCCGCGTTAAATCCGGCTAAAAAAATCGGCTGGATTTTGGAGGAGCCGTTGCGTAGGAGAAAGCAAGGCGATGGGGGGGCCTCTCAGGAAAAGGCGCGTGACTGGCGAAGGAACCAGGTGGATGAAATGCTGGAGCGTGTGGGAATTGATATAAAAATCAAAGAGCACTATCCGGCGGAATTATCCGGTGGGCAGCGTCAGAGGATTGCGATAGCGTCAGCACTTTTGTGTGATACAGGATTTTTAATTGCTGACGAGCCGGTATCTGCGTTGGATGTGACTATTCAGGCACAGATTATCAAACTGCTGCTGAAACTGCACAAGGAAATGGGAATTTCGATTCTTTTTATTTCACATGATTTGCGCGTTGTTTATCAAATGTGTGACAGGGTGATGATTATGCAAAGTGGTGTTATTTTGGAACAGGGTACAGTGGAAGATATTTATGAAAATCCCAAGACAGATTACACAAAACTTTTGTTGGAAGCGGCAGATTTAGCGGATTAGTACACTATTATTTTTTATATGAGGAATGAAGAAGCAGCGGACTAGAAATAGTTCAAAATTAAGATACGCTGCCATGCTGATAAACATTTAGATGAGGAAAATCGAATCGTTTGTCGGTGTGAAAAGGGCGGCAGAATGGAGATTTTATGCTGGAAGGGTTTTATCCCAAGGATTATGTTAATTCTACGTATGAAATAGACTTTGAAGCACTGTATCGTAAGGGTTACAGAAGCATTATTTTTGATATTGATAATACATTGGTTCCACATGGAGCACCGGCAGACGAGCGGGCAATTGCACTGATAAAACGGCTGAAGAAAATCGGCTATCAAATCACAATGCTTTCAAATAATAAGGAACCAAGAGTAAAAATGTTTTGTGACGTGGTTTCGCTTCCTTATATTTATAAGGCAGGCAAGCCAAATCCGGAGAAATATCGTCTAGCAATGCAGCAGATGGGAACGAATGAAAAAAATACGCTTTTTGTGGGCGATCAAATATTTACGGATGTTTGGGGCGCGAACAAGGCAGGGATTTATTCCATACTAGTTAAGCCGATTCATCCAAAGGAAGAAATACAGATTGTACTCAAACGGATTCTGGAAAAAGTAGTATTGTTTTTTTATGCACATAGGCGTCCATAGGAAATTGCATAAATGGATAATATGTATTGTGTATACTGAAAAATGTTAAGATTTTCAATTTCTACACAACCCATCTTGCATAAGTAGACAATATGTGTTGTATAGAAAGGAAAATTGAATCGTTTTTAAGTATAGAAAGGGAAATTGAATCGTTTTTAAGTATAGAAAGGAAAATTGAATCGTTTTTAAGTATAGAAAGGAAAATTGAATCGTTTTTGAGTATAGAAAGGAAAATCGAATCGTTGTTGTGTATAAGAGAAAGGGATGGATATAGAAATGGAAGTAAATGGGAAAACACATGTTTGTGGTTTGATAGGCAATCCGGTAGAACATACACAGTCGCCTGTAATTCACAACACATTGGCACAGGATAATGGTATTCCTTTAATTTATGTGCCGTTTTTGGTGGAGAATGGGCAGTTGGAATCAGCAGTGAAGGGTGCGTTTGGACTGAATATATTGGGAATGAATGTCACGGTGCCTTACAAAAATAAGGTGATTGCATATCTGGAAGATATCGACGATCTTGCAAAAAAAATCGGGGCAGTCAATACATTGGTTCGCACGGATAAGGGATATAAGGGATATAATACAGATATTACAGGGCTTTTTAGAGCGATGAAAAGTGATGAGGTGTCGATAGAGAACGAGGATATTATTGTGCTTGGCGCAGGCGGCGTGGGACGTGCGGTAACTTATATGTGCGCTGCAAACGGTGCGCGCAGTGTCGTTCTTCTGAATCGAGATGCAGCGAAAGCGAAGGCGGTGGCGGCAGAGGTAAACAGGGAACTGGGAACAGATTTGGTGACTGCAATGGCGCTTTCTGATTATAAGAATGTTTTAACAGGAGAGGAAAACCGATATATTGTAATACAATGTACAAGCGTAGGACTTGCACCCAATACCGATTATGCAGTAATTGAGGACGGTGATTTTTACCTCTATATTAAGTATGGATATGATCTGATTTATACTCCGTGGGAAACGAAATTTATGAAGCTTGTAGAGGCAGGCGGCGGCGTGGCATACAATGGGCTGAAAATGCTTTTGTATCAGGGAATTGATGCATTTGAACTCTGGAATCACTGCAAAATATCGGAAGAGAGCGCCTTGAAAGTTTATGAAATTCTGCGGAGAAATGTTTGCAAAGAGGAAGGGTGTGTTTTGTGAAAAATATAATTTTAATCGGATATATGGGCTGTGGGAAAAGCACAGTTGGGCAATGTCTGGCAAAGATGCTGGATTTTACATTTGTGGATACCGATGCGTTTATTGAAACACAGCAACAGAGAACGATTTCTGATATTTTTGCGATAGAAGGCGAAGAAAAGTTCCGTCAACTAGAAACGGATCTGTTAAAGCAGCTTGTGAAAGAGGGAAGGGAGCAGCTTGTGATTGCGACAGGCGGTGGGATGCCTTTGCGCAACGAAAACAGAGAATTGCTTTCCAAACTTGGTATGGTAGTTTATTTAAAGGCATCTCCTGAAACGATTTACGACCGCGTGAAAAACGATACGCAAAGACCACTGCTGCAATGTGACAACCCTTTTGCAAAAATTCAGGAAATGATAGTGCAAAGAGCACCTGTTTATCAGGAAACAGCAGAACATATAGTAATGGTGGATACACTTGCGCAGGAGGTAGTAGCAGAGCATATTTTGGGGATATTCCAAGATAATATATCAAAAAGCCGACAGCGGAATGGTTACTAGCGTTTTTATGCGCAGCCCCAAGATGAATCTTCTCTACTCGATTGTGACAAATAGGGAGAAATGATTAATGTCAAGAAATTTGGCACTTTATGAAAAGAAAATTCTTAAAGATCAGGAATTTCCGATTCAACTGATTATAAATAAATGTGATAATAAAGGGATATATTTTAATGCACATTGGCATGAGCAGATTGAACTGCATTATGTGGTATATGGGCAGACTATAATTCGACTAGAGCAAGAGGAGATAAGAGCAAAAGAAGGGGATTTGGTAATTATAAATAGTAATGTATTACATGAGGGCAATCGTGTAGGCGGAAATATGGAAACACTTGTGGCAATTTTTGATATGGAAACGTTCTCGAAGGAATTTGCGGATAAAAATATTATTTTTTGTCCCATTATTTCTGGTGATGTTGAAATTTCCAAACTGATGCTGCATATTTATGAGGAATATCAAAGGAAAGAGATAGGTTATCGGTTGGTATGCAAAGGCGAGCTTTTGAAACTTGTCACATATTTAGCGCGCAACAATGCACTCGAAATGCTTTCAGAGGAGGATGGTTTAAGGCGGCGAAAGAAGTTGGAACGGCTAAATACCGTATATCAGTACATAGAAAAGCATTATACAGAGGTGATAACGAATCGGGATTTGGCTGATCTGGTACATTTGAGCGAAGGGCGCTTTTGCCATATTTTTAAAGAGAGTGCGGGGGTTTCACCATTACAATATATCAATGAGGTTCGTCTTAATAAGGCGATGAATCTTTTAAAGAAAGAAAATTTTATGGCAACAGAGGTGGCGGAAGCAGTTGGCTTTTCCGACTATAATAATTTTGGACGTATGTTTCGCAAATATTTTGGGTGCACACCATTGGAAGCACGAAAAAACAGCAAAATCGTATGAGTTTACAGCAGAAGAAGGCTATCTTTCTTCTGCTGTCTTTTTGTATAATAAAACTACTTTAAGGACTGTCAATAAATAACGCATCCCTTTGACTTGTATAAATGCCCATCTACGGCATCAGATAATCTTGACGTAGCCTGCTACGCCTGCGATGATCTTCTTTGCAGCTGAACCTTTATACGGCGTCAAATTAACAAGTTATTTTTTGACAATTCCTTTACAAATATAAAAATGTACATTTTATATATGGAAAGAATGTTTTTTGCTGTTTAGAAAGTAGCAGAAGGGAAAATGCTGAACGGATAATAGGAGGGGAATAAGATGAAATTAGGAACGTTTACAGTGGTACTTGGCGATATGGCATTGGAGGATGCCTGCAGCTTTTTAGCATCAAATGGTGTACAAATGGTGGAAATTGGATGTGGTGGTTTCCCCGGCAAAGCACATTGTGATGCGGCGCAGCTTTTGGCAGATGTAGAAAAGCAGAAGGTGTTTTTAGATACCATTCATAAACATAATCTGGAGATCAGTGCATTAAGCAGCCATGGGAATATGGTTCATCCAGTGCCAGAGATTGCAAAGAAATTTGATGATGATTTAACCAATGCCATTTTGCTTGCAGAGAAATTAGGCGTACCTGTTGTAAATACATTTTCGGGCTGTCCTGGAGGAAGTGCTGCGGATCGCACACCAAACTGGGTAACTTGCCCGTGGCCAGATGATTTTACAGAAATATTAGAGTATCAGTGGAATGAAGTTTTAATTCCTTATTGGAAGAAGAAAGTGGCATTTGCAAAAGAACATGGTATCCATAAAATTGCTTTGGAACTGCATCCTGGGTTCTGTGTTTATAATACGAAGACGCTGCTTCGTTTAAGAGAGGCGGTGGGCCCTGAAATAGGCGCAAATTTTGATCCAAGTCATCTGATTTGGCAAGGAATGGATCCTTGTGTTTGTATTCGTGAACTTGGAAAAGCGGGTGCGTTGTTCCATTTCCATGCAAAAGATACAAAAGTGGATGCAACAAATACAGCCACAAATGGTGTCCTGGATACGACACATTATGGCAATGAGATTGCGCGTTCCTGGATATTCCGTTCTGTAGGGTATGGGCACGGCGAAGATTTTTGGAAAGCAATTGCATCGGAACTGCGTCTGGCAGGTTATGATTATGCAATCAGCATTGAACATGAGGACAGCCTAATGTCTGGTAGAGAAGGACTGCTGAAAGCAATAGAATGTCTTAAGAATGTATTGATTTTTGAAGAGAGAGGAAGCATGTATTGGGCATGAAAAAGCATAATTTAGCAATAGTTGGTTTTGGCGGTATGGCAGGCTGGCATTATGATTTAATTGAAAAAATAGAGAATCTTTCCGTATCAGGTATTTGGGATATTAAAAAGGAACGCCAAGAGTATGCACGTTCTCGACAGATTTATGTATACAAAAGTTTTGAAGATCTTCTGGCTGATGAAACCGTGGATCTAGTATTGGTGGCAACGCCCAATGATGTGCATAAGAGTATTGCAATTGCTGCAATGGCGGCAGGAAAAAATGTAGTTAGTGAAAAGCCCGTTACACTGTGTTCCGCAGATTTACAACAGATGATAGAAGCCTCTAAAACGTATGGCAGATTTTTAACGGTACATCAGAATCGACGTTGGGATGAAGATTTCTTAACGGTGAAAAAAGTAGTAGAGGAAGGCACGCTGGGTGAAATATTTAAAATTGAGTCGAGAGTGCATGGTTCACGTGGAATTCCGGGAGATTGGCGGCAGGAAAAAGAGCATGGCGGCGGTATGGTACTTGATTGGGGCGTACATCTTTTGGATCAGGCACTACTGCTGTTTCCTAGCATACCACTTAAAACAATTTACGCTACATTAACCAATGTAACCAATCAATTGGTGGATGATGGATTTACGGCGGATTTGGGATTTGCAAATGGGGTTCACATGATTGTGGAAGTAGGTACAAGCAATTTTATCAATCTCCCACGTTGGTACGTGCTGGGGACAGATGGTACAGCAATGATTCAAGATTGGGGTGAGAACCTAAAAATTGTGCGAGCCTGCGGTGTAAATGAAGAAGATGTGGTACCAGTGCGGACGGCAGCCGGATTGACAAAGACAATGGCACCGCGGCGGGAAGACAGTATTTTTAAAGAGGAACGTCCAGAAGAAAAGAGTGATATTTGTGAATTTTATCAGAATGTGATGTCTGTGCTGGAAGGGCAGGAAGAAAGTCGGATTCAATTAGATGAAGTGGCGCGGGTTATGCGTGTTATGGAAGCAATTTTTGCGTCGGCACAGAATTGTCGGGTGATACGATTTGAGGAATAAATGGCAAGCAAAGGCTTGGCTTTTGGGCAAATAGAATAATTGTGGTAACAGTTCAATGGGTTATCTGAACTGTTACTAAATGTGCAAATAATAGAAAAATAAAAAAGAAAAGGAGTTGTTTTATAATGAAAGTACCAGTTGCGGCACAGGTGTATTCAGTGCGGGAGGAGGCAGCAGCAGATTTTGAGAAAACAATGCAGCAGCTTGCGGATATGGGGTATGATGGCGTAGAATTGGCAGGGCTTTATGGCAAATCTGTGGAAGAAATCCGCAATTGTTTAAAACGTGTTGGTTTGCAGGCAGTTAGCGCTCATGTACCAATTGATGAATTGAAAATGGATATGGATAAAACGGTGCAGATTTATCAGGAAATTGGATGTAAGTATGTGGTCGTTCCTTACTTGAATCAAGAAAGGTGGTATGGTGGAAGCCAATATCAGGAAACCCTTCAGTTGATGGAAAAAATTTCTGAAAAATGTGCACAGGCAGGAATGGAGCTGCTATACCACAATCATAACTTTGAATTCCAAAAAACACCAGAGGGCGGTTATCAGTTAGATGCATTTTATGATACAATTCCTTCTGAGAAGTTAAAAACGGAGCTTGATTTGTGCTGGGTAAAAGTTGGCGGTGCGGATCCGGTTACCTATCTGCATCAATACAGTGGACGATGTCCAGTAGTGCATATAAAAGATTTTATTGTTAAAGATGAAGAAGTTGTACTGGTGGCAGTAGGGGATGGCGAGGTTGATGCACAGGCTGTTGTACCAGCTGCAATTGAGAGTGGTGCACAGTGGCTTGTGGTTGAGCAGGACAGCCATACATATGGAAGCCCTATGGAAAATATGAAAAAAAGTTTGAATTGTGTAAAAAGTTGTCTATACTGACGACCGTTAAGATTTTCCAATTTCTGCATAGCCCATATTGCATAAGCGTGCAATACGTGCTGTGCAGAAAGGAAAATCTAATCGTTCGTAAGTATAAATAAAGCGTAAAAAAATAGCAAAATGGAGAAAAATAGTATGAAAACGTTAAATGTTGGAGTTGTAGGATGTGGTGGTATTGCAAATGCAAAGCATTTACCAGCAATGAAAAAAAATGGAAATTTTAATATCGTAGCTTTTTGTGACTTGATAGAAGAGCGTGCTGTCAAAGCAAAAAAAGAGTTTGGTACAAGTGATGCGCGTGTTTATACAGATTATCAGAATTTAATTCAAGAGGAATTGGACGCAGTTTATGTGTTGACCCCCAATAATGCACATGCACCTGTGGCGATAGCAGCGATGAAAGCAGGTAAGCATGTTATGTGTGAAAAACCTATGGCAAAAACTTTTGCAGAAGCAAAGGAAATGGTTCAGACAGCAAAAGAAACTGGAAAGATTCTGACAATAGGATATCAGAATCGTTACAGAGGCGATTCGCAATATCTTAAAAAAGCTTGTGCCAACGGTGATCTTGGAGAAGTTTATTATGCAAAGGCACACGCGATCCGCAGAAGAGCAGTTCCCACTTGGGGCGTATTTTTGGATGCAGAGAAACAAGGCGGTGGGCCGTTAATTGATATTGGAACGCACGCATTGGATCTGACACTTTGGATGATGGATAATTACGAGCCAGAATCTGTAACTGGTTCCGTATTTCGCAAGTTGGCAGATCAGAAGGATACTGGTAATGCGTGGGGGGACTGGGATCCGGAAGTGTTTACGGTTGAAGATTCCGCATTCGGTTTTATTAAAATGAAAAATGGCGCAACTATTCATTTGGAAGCTTCATGGGCACTAAATAGTTTGGAAGTGGACGAAGCAAAAACAACGCTCTGTGGAACGAAGGCTGGTGCAGATATGAAGGATGGTTTACGCATTAACCGTGTACAGTATGGCAGACAATGTGTTGAGAAACCAGATTTGAATGCAGGTGGTGTCGCATTTTATGATGGTACGGCAGATAAACCAGAAGATACAGAACAGAAAGTATTTTATGAAGCAATTGTGGATGGAAAACCATTAACAGTATTTCCAGAGCAGGCTATGGTAGTAACACAGATTTTGGAGGCAATTTATGAGTCTGCAAAAACAGGAAAAACCATTTATTTTGCGTAATAGCTTGCTTATGTGAAATGGAAGAAAAAGGTTTTAGAGGTTGATAAGGAAAGGATGGGAGTTAGAATGACGCTGGGAATGATTTCTTGGATTCAGGAAGAGGATTTTAAAAGAGTAAAGGAAAAAGGGCTATCCTTTGTGGAATTGGATGTGAATGACCGAGCAGAGGAATTTCTGAAACACGTTGATGAAATCAAAGGATACAGTGAGCGTTATGAACTTCCTGTTCAAGCGGTTGGCCGATGGGGAAGCGGACGTATTTGTAAAGAGGGAATCTGCAAAGAAGAACTTTCTTTGGAGTGCAAGCTAATTGATGCAGCAGCAAAACTTGGATGCACTATTTATATTACGGGATGTAATTATATAGAGGAACTCTCTTATTATGAAAATTGTTCACTTGCAATTTCATATTTTGAAAAACTCATCGCTTATGGAAAAGAGAAGGGTGTCAAAATTGCTACATATAATTGCAGATGGAATAATTTTGTCTGCGATCCGATGGCTTTCACTATAATTCATGGATATTTAAAGGATTTGTATATTAAATATGATACTTCACATAGTATTTATGCAGGAGGAGATTATTTACAAGAAGCGAAGGATTGGGGAGAACGTTTTATTCATGTTCATATCAAGGGGGCACTTACAATTGACGGAAAACGCTTTGACGATCCGCCAGCAGGAATGGATATAACAAACTGGGGAGCATTCCTTGCAATTTTATATGCTAAAGGTTATCAAGGCGGCTTAAGCATTGAACCACATTCTGAAAACTGGCGGGGTGAATTGGGGGACAAAGGTGTAGATTTTACTATTGATTTTATACGTAAATTAATGATAAAATAAAATTAGTGCTTACTTGTACACCGTTTTCTTAATCCTTGTATATTAAGTGATTGATATTTGTATCAGTGCAAGGCGGAGGAAGAAAGCGATATGGTGGCATTGTTGACTGACGATAACGCGGCGATGGCGTAAATAGCGAGTGCTAAGGAATTGTTCAGAAATTACTTGTGTCAAGTACGCCGTATAAATGTTCCTATGCAAATTACTTTGTAATTAGAAGATAATCGCAGGCATAGGAGGCAAAGGCATAAAGAGCAATTCCTTATTTTGGTGGAATAGATAGCCAGAAGTTGTTCTGCTGCTCGGTTTTTTAACAAAATATTTATAGAATTTTAATGAAAAATCGTTACGATTCACACAGAGTTTAGTATTTATTGCTAAATCTGTACGAAGACGTACATATAGAAGTAAAAATCCATTTGCATAATGAATGCAGTTCGTATTGCAAATGGATTTTTACCTGTTACTGGAATGGAGTGAACAGCAACAAAAAATCATAGAATTTGAAATAATAGGAAGGAGTAGAAATGAAGCTGCTAGTAATAAATGGGCCAAACTTAAATTTTCTTGGCATTCGGGAAAAAGGCATTTATGGAACACAGGATTATAATGATTTAGTTAATATAATACAAAATAAGGCAAAGGAAACAGGCTGTGAAATAGAATGTTTTCAATCCAATCATGAGGGTGCTATTATTGATAAAATACAAGAAGCGTATTTTAACAAAACACAGGGGATTGTTATAAATCCGGGCGCATATACGCATTATTCATATGCGATTCGGGATGCGCTGGCAAGCATTACAGTGCCAAAAGTTGAAATTCATATTTCAGATATTACAAAAAGAGAAGAATTTCGCCGTATTTCTGTAACGAAGGATGCCTGCGATTATCAAATATACGGGCATGGATTTGATGGGTACTTAATGGCGATTGATTATATATTGGATAAATCGCAGTAAAAGTAATTTTATAGATTGATAGTCGAGAGAGTTTGCTCATGTGAGATAAAGAAATAAAAGAAGTGTAAAAAATTTTGCCGTTCCCTATCTGGCTGACTGCCGGACAGGTCGGGCTTTAGTCGGGCAATTCTACCTTGCCGACAAAAGAGTAATAGATTTCGATTTCCTGTCTGCGGAGCTTCCCTCGGCGTTTCCCGTCAAGGGCTTCCGATTCGTGGATTACGATTTTCTCCACAAACTCCCACAACAGGGTAGAGGTGAGTTCCTTAAAGCTGGTGTACTTGCGGACTACTTTCATAAACTTTTCAGCGTTTGCTGTGGCTTCCAGCGTTTTAGAAAGTTCGCTCTGCAAAGCGGCGGCGATATTTCTCTCCCTATTATCTACAAAATCACACAAACCCGAATAGGCGGGAATTTGTGAAAATTTCTTTCTATCCCTTTGCATGGCATAATACCGACATTTTTTGAAAATGCCAAAAATGAGCGCAATAAAACAGGAAATCTTTTCTTGATTTCCTGTCTTGGTGTGCCGTTCTATGCAACGGCGGTTATTCAGTTTTTAGCTGGCTATAATTCCATAAACTGGAAGTTAGAATAAATGCCAAATTAAAATATTCTCTGCCCCTGTACTTTTGAGGTTATTGAGCAGGGTATCCCAAGCAATCTGTCCAGCATTCCCATAATCAATCTGGAAAAAATCATTGATAAACTGCAAAAGTCCATCATAATCAATCGTATCTTCCAGTGCTAACACCCGCTCTTTTTCATGGAACACAATTATGTCAAAATCACCAGTTACATTTCGCCATTCTTCTCCGAAACCTTCCATGCCACATCGAACATCCACACCACAAACTGTTTTAAGATAATGGAATAATGCAATGTACACTTCACCCGAGCACTTGTCATTTTCTAGTTTTGCTGCAGAATTTTCTAATTCACTGTAAATCTCTTTTATCAAGTCTTCCGTTTGGACAGATTTTCCATTGTTTATCAAGTCTGCCCGTTCATTGTAATTGCTTTTTGAGCATATCCCAAAAACGCCTATCATTGACATTGTTTATTCCTCCTGTTGCAATGTGAAACGCTATTACCTTGACAATCTCAATTTTCCAGTATATCTAACTGGAATTTACCTTGCGAAATACCGATTATATTCTCTAAATAAGAGAGTTCTTCGTTTGTTGCTCTGCATGCGATACAAGTCGTGAAATTTATTAACCACTGACACGCTGCAAAGTCCTTTGCTCACCAAGAATTCATACTTTTTTTGTGAAAAAGGATATTCCATAACCACCCATTTAGCGTCCTCATTATTCTTAATAATGACCTCCCCCCAATAAACAGACATCATGCTTTCAAATTCTTCTTGTGTCAATCCCACCTGCTCAAATGATTGTTTTTCATATAAATCAAAATACCATTTTTCTAATTTCTTTAGGCTTTCAATCGTATAGTCAAGAAAAAACACAGACGTTTGGGTGCTAATCGCTTTTAATCTGTTTAGTAAATTGTCTTTATATGAAATAAAATAATCTTCAGCTTCAGATTTATCATTAAATTCTCTTAAAGTTTCCCCATATTTAATTGCTATGTTCAAGCTGTATTTAGACATCTTATTCATATCCCTTCTGTAACAACATGACCTGTATTGTAAACAACTCCCGATTTGTCGTTGCTTTATTATATATCCGTTTTTCACAAAATGAAAGCGATTTCTTATACTTTCTGTTCATCAAAGCGGAACTTAAACAGGGCAGTGACAAGCCGCTGTTTTAT
>VSNQ01000096.1 GCA_009774395.1 Lachnospiraceae bacterium | reverse complement strand
CAACAATACTGTGTCATATGTTATAATTTTGGATTTTTATTGTAAAGAATTATTTATTTTATCATTTGTTTTAGGAAGAGCATTGTGCAATATATCTGCTGTGAAATGCAGATTATAGTTAGAATGCACAATTATTTACGGATTATGAAAGAGTTTACATCAATTTATCTTGACAATTTGCTTGAGATTGTCTAATATTTAACATAGATAACACGAAGTACCCATCGTTGGATTATGTCCTACGGAGGGATTTTTGAGTATAAATGCCCGATTACTGGACAAAGGGCAGTATTTTTACAAAACGTAGTTAAACGGGGGTTCGATATGAGCAAGGAATTGGCAAAAACCTACGATCCGCATGGACTGGAGGATAGAATATACGCAAAATGGCTGGAAAAGAAATATTTCCACGCTGAGGTGGATCACAATAAGAAGCCGTTTACCATTGTGATTCCGCCGCCAAATATTACAGGACAGCTTCATATGGGGCATGCATTGGATAATACCATGCAGGATATTTTAATCCGTTTTAAACGGATGCAGGGCTATAACGTGCTGTGGCAGCCAGGGACAGATCATGCAAGTATTTCTACAGAAGTAAAGATTATTAAAACGCTCAAGGAGGAAGGCATTGAAAAACAGGAGCTTGGACGTGAGAAGTTTCTTGAACGTGCATGGGAATGGAAAAAGGAATACGGCGGGAAAATTATTAGCCAGCTAAAGAAAATGGGTTCTTCCTGCGATTGGGACAGGGAACGTTTTACAATGGATGAGGGCTGCAATAAGGCAGTTACAGAAGTATTTTGCAAAATGCATGAAAAAGGTTATATTTACAAAGGTGCACGCATGATTAACTGGTGCCCCGTGTGCAATACTTCCATTTCGGATGCAGAAGTAGAATATGAAGATCAAGCTGGGCATTTTTGGCATATTAAGTATCCAGTGTTAAACGATGACGGCACAGAATCCGGCGAATATTTAACGTTTGCGACGACCAGACCAGAAACCATGCTTGGTGATACGGCTGTGGCGATTCATCCAGACGATACGCGTTATGCGCATCTGCGCGGCAAGAAATTAATGCTTCCATTAATGAACCGTGAAATTCCGGTAGTGGAAGATACGTATGTAGATATGGAGTTTGGTACTGGGGTTGTTAAGATTACGCCTGCACACGATCCGAACGATTTTGAGGTAGGTAAGCGCCATAATCTGCCGCTTGTAAATATTATGAATGACGATGCCACTATTAATGAAAATGGTGGTAAATTTGCAGGAATGGACAGATACGCAGCACGAGAGGCGATTGTGCAGGAACTCGATAAATTGGGACTTTTGGTTAAAGTTGAGGATTACAGTCATAATGTAGGCACGCATGACCGTTGTGGAACCACTGTGGAACCATTGGTAAAACAACAGTGGTTTGTAAAGATGGATGAATTAATTAAGCCTGCAGTGGCAGCCATTCAGAATGGTGATATTCAGCTTATACCAGAGCGCATGGCGAAAACATACTACAACTGGACAGATAATATCAAAGATTGGTGTATTTCAAGGCAGCTTTGGTGGGGACATAGGATTCCTGCATACTATTGTGATAAATGCGGTAAAATTGTGGTTGCAAAAGAGAAGCCTAATACCTGCCCTAAGTGTGGAGGGGAACATTTTACACAAGATCCAGATACATTGGATACATGGTTTTCTTCTGCGCTTTGGCCGTTCTCAACGCTTGGCTGGCCGGAAAAAACAGAGGATTTGGAATATTTTTACCCTACAGATGTGCTCGTAACGGGTTATGATATTATATTTTTCTGGGTAATCCGCATGATTTTCTCAGGGTATGAGCATATGGGAGAGCGCCCGTTTAAAACGGTGCTGTTTCATGGTTTGGTGCGTGATGCACAGGGACGTAAAATGTCGAAATCACTTGGCAATGGCATTGATCCGTTAGAGATTATTGAGGAGTATGGTGCTGATGCACTGCGCCTAACGCTGATAACAGGGAATGCACCCGGAAATGATATGCGGTTCCATTATGAAAAGGTGGAAGCAAACCGGAATTTTGCCAATAAAGTCTGGAATGCGTCGCGCTTTATCCTTATGAATATAGAAGGAAAAGAAGTTGACGGGGCAGCAGCATTGGCAGCATTAGAGCCAGTTGACCGTTGGATTTTATCAAAACTCAACAGTCTGATAAAAGAAGTGACCGACAATATGGAGCATTTTGAACTGGGAATTGCGGTGCAGAAGATTTATGACTTTATCTGGGATGAATTTTGCGACTGGTATATAGAAATGGTAAAGCCAAGACTCTATAACTCTGACAATGCCGCTTCACAGAATGCCGCACTTTGGACATTAAAAACTGTATTGATTGATGCGTTAAAGCTGCTGCATCCATATATGCCGTTTATTACGGAAGAAATTTTCTGTACACTACAGGCAGAGGAAGAATCGATTATGATTTCTGCGTGGCCTAAGTACCGGCAAGAGCGTTGCTTTGCAAAAGAGGAGAAGGATATAGAGATTATAAAGGAAGCGGTGCGTGGTATCCGCAATGTTCGAACAGAAATGAATGTAGCACCTTCTAAGAAAGCGCAGGTATTTGTTGTATCGGAAAATGAGAGTATACGAAATACTTTTACGGAAGGGAAACTGTTTTTTGCAACACTGGCATATGCTTCAGATGTGACAATTCAGACCAATAAGGAAGGTATCGCACAGGAATCGGTTTCTGTTGTAATAGCCGATGCCAATATTTATATTCCCTTTGCAGAGTTAGTTGATATCCGTCAGGAAATTGAACGTCTTGAAAAAGAGCAGAAACGTATTGACGGGGAACTTGCACGGGTGAACGGAATGCTTGGAAATGAGAAATTTATATCCAAAGCACCGGCAGCCAAAGTGGCTGAGGAACGTGAAAAGTTAACAAAATACACATTAATGCGACAACAAATTACAGAACGACTTGCGCAATTGAGGTAAAAAGTGTTACAATAGAGACACAAGGGGGCTTATCATTGCCTTCTCGGAGGTGGATTGATGGTAAATGTGAAATCTTATGTCAGAATAGCAGAGGATAAAACAGAGGCATGGCTTTATTTGTGTGCGCCGGAGGACGACAGCACAAGCTATGAGAAATCTGAAATAATGAGGTATCTTCAATTAAACAATGTGGTAGCAGGAATTAATGAATCTCATATTGCTGCTATGTGCAAAAAGAGAATTTATGAACGAGAAGTCAAGATTGCAACAAGTGAGAAAGGTATTCCGGGGCATGACGGCCGTTATGAATTTTTCTTTAACACAGAGAAGCCACGGCCGGAAATTCGTAAGGATGGATCGGTAGACTATAGGAGCATGAGCCTGCTGCAGAATGTGGATGAAGGGCAGCTGCTTGCTGTATATCATCCAGCGGAACAAGGGACAACAGGACGTGACGTAACCGGTGCAATTGAGAAAGCGACAATATATAAAGAACTTCGACCGCTAACAGGAAAAGGGATTACCAATCAGGACGATCCCAATGAATATTATGCTGCGAAATCAGGCAAAGTGGAATACGATGGCGCAAACAAACTTTCTGTTGAAGAAGTATATGAGATCCAAGGAGGCTGTGATCTAACCAATAATGCTTTGGTCGACTTCAATGGAGATATTGTTATACATGGGAATGTAGAGGCAGGGGTAGTAATTAACGCCGGAAAAAGTCTTACAGTGGACGGCGTTGTGGAATCTGCTTCTATAACAGCAGGCGGCATGGTGTGTCTGAAAAGAGGAATGCAGGGCGGCGGAAAAGGATCGATTACAGCAGGCGGCGATATCTTTACAGAATTTTTGGAGTACACCAAAGTGGATGCGGGTGGCAGTATACAATCGAATGTTATTCTAAATTCTAAGGTGAATGCAGGCGATACAATTACATTAACAGGAAAAAAAGGTCTGATTGCAGGCGGCAACGTACATGCCATGATGGGTATTAATTGTATGAATGCAGGTAATATGTCTGAATTAAAGACGAATCTGCACGTAGGTGTTATGCCGGAAATGATGGAGAAGCGTATTGCAGTAAATGAGGAATACAGCAAATTGAGCGAAGAATTGGATGATGTGGTTGCAAGTATGGCGAAAATTCTAAGAGTCAGACAGCAGACCGGTGAATTAAGTGAACAATTGCAGGTACACTTGGTAAATCTGCGGAATAAGAAAAACGAAGTAACCTCAAAGTGCAACGAAGCTAAGAAGCGTGCAGAGAAATACGAAACAATGGTATTGCAGGCGCGCGAGGCGAAAATCAGGGTCAGTGGAAATATCTACAAAGGTGTAATGATTGGCGTGGACGATCACCAAATGGCGATTAACCGTGATACCAGCTTTATGGAATATAAAGCACAGAACGGCATTATTGTAGGAACTGTGGTGGTTATTTAGTTCGACGCTTGCCAGCGCAAGGGTATTTTGGAGTGGGTTATTCCCTGCGTGAGAGTGTGGATGGAAATAGATAGATAAATAAATATAAGAATGTTTATGACCGGTTCGCGGTGCAGATGCCGTTAGCCGGTCTTTCATTGTGGGGGGGTGCTGCGTTGGCTAACGAAATGCATATCGGGAATTATCAGGTAGCGGAAGCATTTCTCGCCGAAGTGCCGAAATTTACACGCAAGAATCCATTAGAGCAGTCAAAAGCTTTTTATCAATATATTCAGCAAAATCACAGTGCTGCCTTTGCAGAAAAGAATCTTGGCAGAATTGTTCATGTAGCAGGTACGAATGGAAAAGGGTCTGTCTGTGCGTTTATTCAGCAGATTTGCTTGGAGAGCGGTCTTCATGTTGGAATGTTTACATCACCACATTTAATTACAACACGGGAACGATTTTGTATTGATGGAGAGATGATTTCGGAGGAAGTATTTTTAAAAGCGTTTTGCTGGCTTGCAGACAGGCTTGGTGAATATCGAGCAGAACAGCCCCAATACCAGCCGTCTTATTTTGAACGTCTTTTTTTTATGGGAGTTTATATATTTGCGTCGGCGGGAGTTGATATTACCATATTAGAAACTGGACTTGGCGGCAGGCTTGACACGACCAATGTGATCCAATCGCCGGCGGTCTGTGTGATTACCGAAATCGGCAGAGATCATATGGAGTACCTTGGGGATACTATTGAGGAGATCGCAGGGGAGAAGGCTGGCATTATCAAGCCCCGAATTCCTGTCGTTTTTGCGGATAGAAAAAATAAGGCTTCTGTCGTTTTGGAGAAACGGGTGGCAGATTGCGGTTGTTTATGTGAAAAAGTATCAGAAAATGACTATAAAATCTGTGAAATTCAGAAAAAATCCATTGATTTTTCTGTGCACAGTCGTTATTATGATTATGGTAGACTTACATTTGCAGGAACGGCATTGTATCAGGCGGAGAATGCGGCAATAGCAGTCCGGACATGTGAAGTATTGGCAAACCAGTGCAAAGTGACACAGATTAATGCAGATACCATTCGAAAAGGCATTTTGTATATGAGATGGCGTGGACGCATGGACGAAGTTTTGCCGAATGTATTCATTGACGGCGCGCACAACGAGGACGGTATTGCAGCGTTTGCAGATTCTATGAATTATAGTTGCAATCTGGAATCTGGCGCAAAATGCATATTGGTTTTTTCCGCAGTCAATGATAAGGACTATCAGAGCATGGCAGCAAGGCTTTGCGCGATACCAAAGATAACGGATTTTGTGCTTACATATATTCCAAGTGAGCGGGGAACTGACCCCGCAGCATTGAAGCAGCAGTTTATCACATTTACAGATAAGCCGATATTTGTAATGCCGCAGATAACAGAGGCCGTCGCCTTTGCGCTTAGGGAAAAAGGCAGTCAAGGTGTAGTGTATATCGTGGGTTCCTTATACTTAGCAGGCATAGTGGAAGAATTGCTGAATAATGGTATGTTGATTGAGTGAGGAAAGAGTGTGCTGAAGCCGAAATGCATAGGCTGCCAGCAGTATGGAGAAGACAATGATAAATTTTGAAGAAGAATTGAAAAAGTTTCACCCCAGTCTTGAAGTCGAGGAATTTGAAGCCGCTGTGTACAATCAGGATTTAACAGATATGGCAGATGTATTGGTAAGAATGATTGAGGATGCGAAGGAAGAAGAATAGGGGAGCTTAGAATGTTTTGCTATAATTGTGGATGTCAGTTATCAGAGAAAGATTTTTGTACCGGATGCGGCGCAGATGTCGGGCTATACAAACGGATTATGTATTCTGCGAACCGCTTTTATAACAATGGATTAGAGAAAGCAGCAGTCAGGGATTTATCCGGAGCGATATCCAGTCTGCGCCAGTGCTTAAAACTCAATAAAAATCATATTGAGGCAAGAAACCTATTAGGACTTGTTTACTTTGAACGTGGAGAAGTAGTCGCCGCTTTAAGTGAATGGGTAATCAGCAAAAATATTCAGAATGAAAAAAATATCGCAGACGACTATATCAATATGATACAGGATAATCCTGGGCGTTTGGAAGCGTTTAACCAGACTGTGAAAAAATATAATTTAGTGCTGAATTATTGTGAACAGGGCAGTTTTGATTTAGCGGTAATTCAGCTTCGAAAAATTTTAAGTAACAGCCCGCGATTTGTACAAGCAAGGCAGCTTTTGGCACTTCTATATATCCATGATGGGGATTGGGAAAAAGCGAAAAAAGAATTAGACAAGGCATTACAGATAGACGTTAACAATACAACGACGTTGCGTTATATGAAAGAGGTCGAGGCAATGCTTCCACCGCAGGAGGAACGCGGCAAGAAGAAAAAAGAAGCCGTTGTATATCAGAGTGGCAATGATACAGTTATTCAGCCAGCAAGCAAAAAAGAGATTATTGGCTGGCAGACGCTGGTAAATATTGTAATTGGCGTAGTTATCGGTGTAGCAATGACTTATTACTTAATCCGTCCTTCCCGTTTACAGCAGGATCGGGAGGAAATGACTGTAAAATATAAAGAAGTTAGTGAACAGCTAGATGCAAAGAATGTACAAGTTAATGAAATGCAGATGCAGATTAATGAACTGAATAAGGAGAAAGAGTCGCTTTCCACAAGCCTTGATGAAGCACAGGGAACAAGTGTAGCACTGGAAGCAAATACGAAGTTAATTGAAGCTGCATTAATGTATCTGAATAAGACAGGAGATGAAATGGCGGTTGCTGAAGCATTGGAAAAGATTACACCAGAATACATTGAAGCCGGCGCATCTGAGAGTTTTAAAGGGTTGTATAGTGCAGTAAAAGAAGCAGTGGGGCCTACCGTATCGAAGAAAAGCTATACAATAGGTTTCGATGCTTTTCATGCAGAGGATTATGAAACGGCAATTCGGGAGTTAACCAAAGCCTATGAGTATGACCCGAAAAACGGAGATGCACTTTATAATTTAGGAAATTCGTATAACAAAAGAGGAGATACCGATAAAGCAATTGAAATTTATGAACAGGTAGTCGAACTGTTCCCGAATACGACGAAGGCACGTAAATCGCAGAATTACATTAAAGAGATTCGAGGGGAGTAAGACAAAAGAGGACAAGCTGTTTTGGCGTGTTCTCTTTTTTATGCACACGGGCACCCAGAGGAAATATCTCAGCATGCGCTGACGGGTGCCCGGCGCGGCGAGTAGTGGAGAAGAACATTCCCCTACTCGATTGCGCAGTCCCGTGCAGAGGAAATTTGTCGCTAAGGCGGCGCACGGGGCGCGCGGCGAGTAGGGGAAGATAACTCTTCCCTACTCGATTACACTCGGGAGAGATTATAAAGAATATCCGGAAAGGGAGGGTGCGTATGGAACAGAATACAGAAGAATTTGCAATTATTAATAACTATTTGTGTATTAGGATGCCGCGGGAGGTGGATCATCATGGTGCAGCAGGCATTCGGGAAAGTGCAGATAGGCTGATTTTGGATGACCAAGTGAAAAACATTGTTTTTGACTTCGAAAACACAACCTTTATGGATAGCTCAGGAATTGGAATTATTATAGGGCGCTACAGAAAAATTTCTTGCTTTGGTGGGAAAGTGTATGCAATTAACACCAATAAAAGAATACGTAAGCTGCTAAAGACGTCGGGAATGTCCGCAATTATTGAGATTTTGGAGGAGAATACAAGCAATGAATGACAAAGAGAATGAAATCTATATGGAATTTGATGCGGTTTCGGAAAATGAGCGGCTTGCGCGTGTGGTAATCGCCGCTTTTTTAGCAAGGCTGGATCCTACGGTGGAGCAGTTAGAGGATGTCAAAACCGCAGTTTCGGAGGCAGTGACAAATGCAATTATTCATGGATATGAGGAAAAAGGCGGCAAAGTTGTAATGCGGGCGTCACTTTCTACAGAGGATATGTTGGAAATCCATATTTGTGACACCGGTGTCGGAATTGCAGATGTGGAACAGGCGATGCAGCCGCTGTTTACGACAGGTGCGGATAAGGAACGTTCTGGGATGGGATTTTCGTTTATGGAGGCATTTATGGATGGTGTAGAGGTAGAGAGTTGTGTTGGCGAAGGGACAAAAGTACATATGTGGAAATCATTTGCAGAATGTGTGGAAGCACAGCCTATATTACAGGCGGCGGTGTGGAACAGGGATGGCAGGTTATAGCATATGGAAGACAGGGAGCTTTTTTTGGAGGCGCAAGGGGGAAAAAGGGAGGCGCGGGAAGCGCTTTTTCACAAAAATACCGGACTGGTGCATCACGTTGTAAAGCGGTTCCTGTCAAGGGGGCTGGAAGCGGAGGATTTATTTCAGATTGGTTCTGTAGGACTGTTAAAGGCGATTGATAAGTTCGATCCGGATTACGGTGTGTGTTTTTCTACTTATGCCGTGCCTTTAATTATGGGAGAAATCCAGCGCTTTTTACGTGACGATGGACTAATTAAAGTAAGCCGCAGCATCAAAGAAAACCTGCATAAACTAAAAACAGTCAGGGAAAAGCTGATTCAGCAGATGGGAAGGGAGCCGACGCTTTCTGAACTAGCCGCAGAAACAGGGCTTATGACGGAAGATATTGTTATGGCATTTGAGGCAGGGCGCGAAGTGGAGTCTATTTATAAGACAATGTATGAAACGGATGGCAGTGAGATTTATCTGCTTGATATGCTTGGAAACGAGGGTGAGAGTGAGGAAATCTTGGACAAGATGCTGCTGGAAACACTGTTAAATCATTTAGACGAAAAAGAACGAAAACTGATTATCCTTCGTTTCTTTGAAAATAGAACACAAGTGCAAGTGGCGGATGTGCTTGGCATGAGTCAGGTACAAGTCAGCCGTATGGAAAAAAAAGTGTTGCTGCGTATGAGAAAAGAAGCAGCCGGCTATAAAGTTTAAGGAAAATTATGCCGATAAAATAAATATACAAATAGGCAGATCTCATGAGTAAATGTCATGTTGACAAACGAGAAAGGTTGGTATGGTCATGAATGGAGTCAATTATAACACTTTAATGGGAAACAGTGGTTTATTCCCAAATCAGACAGGTGTAAATGATGATGTGATTGCAAGAGGCGCTGTTTCTAATACAGCAAGGAATACACAGAGCAGGAAGTCTGGAACCACAAGATATGCAGATACAGACAGGGATACATATGAGTACACTGGGCAGTCGCGTGAAGTAAAAGCTGGCTACGAAAGACCCAAACGTACAGAAAGTCAGAAAAATCAGGAATATAAGGCATTGGACAGCAATGGCGTTCAGGACGGGATAGAGCTTAGCGAATCGGCAGCAAACGTATTGAAGGAGCTGCGTGAGAAGTATGGTAATATGTCGTTTTCTGTTGCAAAGTGGTCGACAGATGAGGAACAGGATTATTATGCAAGCCTTTCCGATAAAGAATACAGTGTGTTAATTAATCCTGAACTTTTGGAGAAAATGGCGAAAGACGATGCACTGCGTGAGAAATATGAAGGGATTATCGGCGGTGCAGACGAGAAGTTTGAAACACTCAAGACAGAACTTGGGGAAGACGCAGATAAAGTAACAGGATTTAATATTACAATGGATCAAGATGGCAATGTTTCCTATGCGGTCAAACTGTTTAAGGATATGGTAGATTCCGGTAAGGAAAAGTCTGAGAAGGCAGCTTCTGAAAAACAGCAGGAGCGTGCTGAGGAAAGACGCAGCTCACGGAAGAAAGCCGCCTCCGAAACACAGCAGGAGCAGATTGAGCGAGTACGCGAGCGTAAGCGCGAAACAGAAAAAATTGAGGCAAGCTCTATTGAGGACTTAATTGCTGCAATCCGCAAACGGCTGCATCCGCAGGAAGAATCTGAGAATGGAATGAATATTACTGGTACAGCAAATAATGTAACCATGTAAGATAATGCATTATCTTCCCTACTCGCCGCGCAGCTCATGCCCCGCTTTTGCAGCATGGGTCTGCGCATAAAAAGGAAAGGCTTCTAAATACGAAGTCTTTCTTTTTTATGTGCACACGCCGATGCAGAAGAAATATGCCACTAAAGTGGTGCATCGGCGGCGCGCAAGCAGGGGAAGTAAACTGGACTGTGCAGAAATTGGAAAATCTTAACGGTCGTTAGTATAACATTTATCGATTAAGAAGTTTCGCAATATTAATGGTTAAATCACTGTAAATGCAGACGGGGATATCATCCTCCCAATTATATTGGTTGGAATTCTGATCTTTTTCAAAATCAAACACGGTTATTGTATGTTTTTGGGGATTTACAATCCAATATTCACGGACGCCTGCGGAGCGGTATTTAAAGAGTTTAATGCCATAGTCCCTTGAAGGGTCAGAGGGAGAAGTAATTTCAATTACCCAGTCTGGTGCACCATTGCATCCGTAATCATCAAGTTTGCTTTTATCACAGATAATTGAAACATCTGGTTCTACATAGGTTCTATTATCTTTATTTAAAAATACAGCAAACGGTGCAGGCATGACTTCACATTCCCCGCCTTTCGCGTCAATATAGTTTGCGATTTTTACACTAAGTTGTAATACTAGTTTCTGGTGTAAAAAGTTTGGTGGCGCCATGTCGTAAAGCTGTCCATCAAATAATTCTGCTCTTTTGCCATCGGGCAAAGCATAGATATCATCAGTGGTATAGAGTTTTTCTTTTAATAATGCCATATTAGTTCCCCCTTTTATTATGGAATATGGTGCAAGGATAAAAATCATAACAATCTCGTTAAAAACTTTGCACGAAAGTATGTTTATATTGACAATCTATACTGGCGAGTGCTTAAATTTGCCAATAATGCTGACGCACGAGTGTAAATATTTTGAGTGGTATGATAAAATGTATCACTCGTTAGGAACTGTACAGATCCTTAGGAACTGTCAAGAAATAACTTTTAAATAGTGTGCAGGATTTTTCTTCGAGAGTGCTGCTCAAAAATCAGGCGCATAGCGGGCTATATAACTGATTTTTGAGTAGTGCTATCGGAGAAAAAGACAAGCAATATTAAAAGTTATTTTTGTACAGTTCCTTAGTATAATATAAATTATAGATTACAGCGTACAGGGTGTCAACAAGATATTGGAAAAGTAAATAAGATGTGATATAATGATTTTGTCTTTTGAAAAGAAATTTAACATAATAACGGAGGTAATTATGCTGTGAAAATTATAATTGCAGGTGAGGGGAAGGTCGGTGCAATGCTGACAAAGCAGCTTTCCGCAGAGGGATATGACCTGACTTTGATTGATGCAAATAAGAAAATATTGGACGCCAGTGAAGAACGATATGATATTATGGCAGTGCAGGGAAATTGTGCTTCTATGGAGGTCTTGGTGCAGGCAGGCGTAAAGGATGCAGATTTGCTGATTGCAGTAACGAATGCGGATGAGATAAATCTTTTATGCTGTATGACTGCACATGGCATTAATGCCAATATTCATACCATTGCGAGAATCCGTAATCCGGAATATACAGAACAGATTTATAAAATGCGGAATTTATTTGCATTATCTATGACCACCAATCCGGAAAAACAGGCTGCGATTGAGATAGAGCGGCTGTTAAAGTACCCAGGGTTTTTAAAACGAGATACTTTTGCCAGAGGTCGTGTGGAGATAGTAGAGCTTCGTGTGGACGCGGAGCACAAGCTTTGTAATACAGCGTTAAACGATTTATATAGTATCGTAAAGTGCAAAATATTAGTATGTACTGTATTGCGAAATGGTACTGCGATTGCACCGGATGGAAATTTTGTACTGCGTGCAGGTGATAGAATTTTCGTAACGGCGCCGGCAAATGATTTAACATTATTATTGAAGAATTTGGGAATTATCCGGCATAAAGTAAAGCGTGCGATTATCTGCGGCGGCGGGCGTGTCAGCTTTTACTTGGCGCAGATACTGCTGAAAAACGGTATTAATGTACAGATTATTGAGCAGAATAAAGACCGCTGTAGACAGCTATCCAATCTGCTGCCGGAGGCGTCAATTATACATGGCGATGCAACAAAGGAGTTTTTATTAGAGGACGAGGGAATTGCGGGTTGTGATGCGCTTGTGACTTTGACAGGTGTTGATGAAATGAATATTGTGATTTCCCTCTATGGATGTAGTTGTGGTGTTCCACGGGTAGTTACAAAATTGGGAAGATTAGAAACCAATAAAATATTAGATAGTTTGCAGATAGGAAGTATAGTCAGTCCCAAGGAACTATGCTGCAATGATATCGTTCGTTATGTTCGCGCAATGAAAAATCAGACTGGTGCAGCGCTTGCGATACATACCATTGCGGATGGGCAGGCGGAGGCAATAGAATTTCTGGTAGATGGCAATACGAAACATTGTGGGGAGCCGCTCAAAAAGCTAAAAATTAAAAAAAATGTACTGATAGTATGTATTATTCATGGTACACAGCTTGAGATACCCAATGGAGATTCCAGTTTTGATATAGGAAATGCGGTGATTGTGGTGACAAGTTTTGACAGAGTATTATATCAGTTAAACGATATTTTTGAAAGCTGAGGATAAGGAAGCAGTATGAATTACAAAATGATTGGGCGGTTTATTGGCCATATTTTATTGGTAGAAGCAGTTTTTATGCTTCCAGCGCTGGCAATTAGTCTTTTTTGTAAAGAAGATAAGTCTAGCAGAGCATTTTTGTTAAGTCTATGTATTATTTTAGTAGTGGCGGCAGTGTTGCTGCTGCTTGGAAAAGGATGCAGAAAAGGTTTTCAGGCAAGGGAAGGGCTTGTCTGTGTGGGAATTAGTTGGATTGTAATGAGTGTGTTGGGATGTATGCCGTTTTATCTTTCGAGTGAAATTCCAAACTATATTGATGCACTGTTTGAAACAGTATCCGGCTTTACAACGACGGGTGCTTCGATCTTAGCAAATGTGGAGGAACTTTCAAAAGGAACATTGTATTGGCGCAGCTTTACGCATTGGCTCGGCGGCATGGGAGTACTGGTATTTGTACTTGCGATTGGCACTGTCAGTGATAGAAGCAATGGTTTTACTATGCATCTGCTGCGTGCGGAAAGCCCTGGGCCCAAGGTGGGAAAACTTGTTCCCAAAATGAAAGAAACAGCGAAAATATTATATTTGATTTATATATTGTTAACGATAATCAATGTTGTATTTTTGCTTATTGGGAAAATGCCATTATTTGATGCAGTCTGTACGGCATTTGGTACAGCAGGTACTGGCGGCTTTGGCATTAAAAGCGACAGCATAGCGGGATACAGTCCATATATTCAAAATGTATGTACAGTATTTATGTTACTGTTTGGCATAAACTTTAGTTGTTATTATATGCTGCTTATTCGTCAGTTTTGCTCTGTTTGGCATGATGAAGAACTGCGGTTGTATCTTGGTGTAGTTTTTTTTAGTATTGTGGCAATTACGTTGAATTTAAAAGGTTTTTATAATACACTCGGGGAAACGATCCGTCATGCAGCGTTTCAAGTGGCAAGTATTGTAACAACGACAGGATTTGCCACCACGGATTTTGATTTATGGCCAACTTTTTCCAAGACAATTTTGCTGGGACTAATGGCAATTGGTGCGTGTGCCGGAAGTACTGGCGGCGGTTTTAAATGTGCACGTGTTCTGTTGATTGCCAAAATACTGCGGCGCAACGTGCGTCAGGTTTTAAATCCGCATAAGGTTCAAGTGGTGCGGGTCAATAATTTTATGATAGAGGAAAAAGTGCTGGAGAATACGAATGCATATTTGGCGGCATATGTGATTATATTGTTTGTCAGCTTTATATTGGTATCAGCGGATCGGTTTTCGGTAACAACGAATTTTACTGCGGTGCTGTCGTGCTTTAACAATATTGGGCCAGGCTTGGAAGGCGTAGGACCGGTGTGTAGTTACGGCGCATTTAGCTGGTTTTCTAAACTGGTATTGATTTTGGATATGCTGGCAGGAAGATTGGAAATTTTTCCAATATTAATACTGTTTTCTAAAAGTACATGGCGGAGGTATTAAAAAGCCATTTATCAGGCTGGATTGGAACTTGTCGTTCCTAAAAATGCATATGAAAGATTTCATCAATATTGTTTGTGGAATGTGGGCGGTTTTTACGGTCATAAATAAAGACAGGCAAGTGGTTTGCAGTGCCTTCTTTCCACGATAGTTCATCCTGCGGCACATGGAGTGAAAATCCGGTGCCGCTTTTAATCCGTTTCACATAGTCCGCAATTGACTGAAGCGGCGTACTAAATTCCATGCCATAAATATAGCCGTTATCCGTTCTGCCTACATGATGAATATCCGATCCGGCAGTCATTGTAATATGATGCTCTAATGCATAGCGGTATGCCATACGGTTCTGCGGGCTTGGATTTCCAGCGTTGGCAACTTCAAAGGCATCACATTGATAGGGATGAACATATACCTCCGTTAAATAATTGCGTTCCCGAAAAGGATGTGCCTGCACGACAAGACCGCCGTCTGCCCGAATTTTCTGATAATGCGTAATATGATCCCATTCCATAATATCCGGATGCGCTATTAGCCACTGCTTATCCAGTCCATACACCAGAAATTCGTCGCCGTCAAAGCGGTCTTCCCAAGCAAAAAATACCTGTAGTCCCTGCCGATCTCCTTCAGCTTTTGCCTCTTCATAGCCGCGGCAGAATAAGTTAACGCGTTCCTCCCAAGGCAGATTGTCAGGGATGCTGCAATTGCCGTTAAAAAAATGATCGGTAACAATAATGCCTGCATAGCCAAGTGATTTGTAAAAGGATATATATTCTGCGCCGGAACTGCGCGCACATGCACTGGCAGCAGTAGTATGTAAATGTGTTTCGTAAAGATATAACATGGTGATACGCCCCTATTCGTTTGAATATAGTAAATTATAATAAAAATATTTTAACATATTCAAAACAAAAAATCAGCAGTTTTGTAAATTTTTTGCGGTATATGGCTGGCGCAACTGTATGGCAAATCTTTTTGCCGTGCAGTATTACAGTTGTTACCTTTCACACTGCAATAAATATAAAATGATAAGAACTGGCATGGGATTGAATGGTAATCTGTATATAAATCAGAATGGAATACAATATCGTATAGAAAGGAAATATATGAATCAGGACAAAACACCTTTATTAGAAGCGGTACAGAAGCTTATTTCTACGAAACCGGCGTATTTTAGAGTGCCGGGGCACCGATTAGAGAATGGGATTGACAGCAGGTGGACGGATTTTGTTGGAACAAAAATATTTGCTTATGATGTTACAGAAACGCCATTTACCGATGACTTGCACTGTCCAGAAGGTGCGATTTTGGAAGCGCAGCAGCTTTTAGCCAATCTTTATGGTGCGGATAAAAGCTTTTTTTTGGTAAACGGGACAACTTGTGGTAATGAGGCAATGATATTAAGCGCTGCCTTGGAGGGACAGGAGATTATGATAGCAAGAAATGCTCATAAATCGGCATTAATGGGACTGATTTTATCAGGTGCAAAACCAGTATCCATCATGCCGGAAGTTCTTCCGCAATGGGGAATACAAGGAGGAATTTCGCCGGAAATAATAGAGAGAACCTTTCAAAAACATCCGAATTGTAAGGCACTGTTTTTGGTCAGTCCCAGTTACTATGGTATTGCTTCGGATTTGCAGGCAATTGCAGAGATTTGTCATGCATATGGTGCGCTTCTGCTGGTAGATGAAGCACATGGAGGACACTGCTATTTTCATAAATTACTGCCAACAGGCGCTTTGAAATGTGGTGCAGATATCTGTGTGCAAAGTATGCATAAAGTCGCAGGGGCACTGACACAAAGTTCGGTAATGCATATTAAATCACATGGAATCGCTGATGACTGCTTTGCGTCTGTTCCCAAAAATTTGCAACTGCTGCAAAGCACAAGCCCCAATTATTTATTAATGATATCCCTTGACTGTGCGCGCCATCAGCTTGCAGTATATGGCAGCAGAATGATGGAGAAAGCGCTTTTTCTTGCTGATTATGCAAGAACAGAAATTCGCAAAATTTTCGGCTTTCGCTGTATGGGAAATGAAGTGACAGGCGTGTCAGAAATAAAAGCTATTGACCTGACAAGGCTTGTAATTTCTGCAAAAGAAATAGGGTTGACGGGTTATGCGTTGGAACAGATATTGTTTGAGCAGTATGCGGTCAATATGGAACTTGCTGATGATGAAAATGTGCTGGCAATCGTGACTTATGCCAATACAAAAGAAGATATGGAGCGGCTTGTGGAAGCGTGCAGGGATATCAGCAGCAGCATTGCAAAGGATAAAAAGGCTTATGAAAAAAATTTAGAGGGTATATATCAGAAGGAAGCTGTAAGTTATCCGTTGCTGCCAGAACAGGTTTTTACGCCAAGGCAGGCATATTTTGCGCAGACCTCAAAGATACCTTGGAAGGAAGCAATCGGAAAAGTATCCGCACAAACGATTGCTCCCTATCCGCCAGGTATCCCAATTCTATATTCTGGAGAGCGTATCACGAAAGAAATTTGGAATTTTTTGGAATATTTTCGACAGGAAAATCGTCATATTCATGGTACAGAAGATGGAAAATTAGATTATATTCTGGTTATTCAAGAAGCCTATATTTATGAACAATAAATATTACCATTTCATTCAAGACAATTATGCGCGTGGGGCGGTGCTATTGGCAAACGTTAACATTCGCCAGTATAAATATTAAATTTTTATATATTTTCTAAAATCACGGGATTATGATGCAAAAATGATGCATTGTTATTTTATAATATATACTAAGGAACTGTTCAGTATAACTAGTACAGCATTTCCTAATCCCTCATACACTTAGCACGCGCTATTTACGCCATCGCCGCGTTGTCGTCAGTCAACAATGCCACCGCATTGCCTCCTTCCTCCGCCTTGCGCTGACGAAAATAGCAAGCACTAAGTATATGAAGATTAAAAAACGCTGTACTAGAAGATCAAAAATATATCTTTATGGAGAAGATAAATTTTGGCAGATATATGGCATAATATAGGAGGCAATATGGCGCATTATAGCTGTATAGTGTAGTGAAAGATTTGGAACATTAGACAGCAAAGGAAATAATTTTTGCCACGTTTATTGATTGTATACCATGTATCTTTGTTTTGAGATAAAATTAGGGAATCCGTTATATATAGAGGTGAATATGAAAAAGAAAATAGGGCTTATTATTCTGGCGGTAGCTGTAACCGCAGTGGCAGTGACAGGAAATCTTATTTTGCGCAGGAAAATTAATATTAATCCAATTCTTGCGGATGGATATGAAATACATGGTGTTGATGTATCCCATTATCAAGGGACTGTGGACTGGGAAAAAATGGAGGAACAAGATTTACATTTTGCTATGATTAAGGCGACAGAGGGAAGCGGGCATTTGGACGAATGCTTTTATACCAATTGGGAGGATGCAGCACAAACAGGGCTTTGCATTGGTGCATATCATTTTTTTAGTTTTGACAGCGAGGGGGAGAAACAGGCAAACTTTTATATTGATATGGTTGGGGACTTAAATGGAAAGTTAGCGCCGGTGATTGATGTGGAATACTATGGAGATAAAAGAAGTAATCCACCCCATAAAGCAGAAGTAATTAAGAACCTTGGGGCAATGCTTGATACACTAGAAGAACATTATCAGGTAAAACCGATTATTTATACAACCTATACCATTTACAATAACTATATTAGAGGGGAATTTCAGGGATATCCCTTATGGGTTCGGAGCATTTACTGTCCGCCTACAGTATTGTTTGGAAATCAATGGAGTTTTTGGCAGTATAAAGATAATGCGGTTTTGGAAGGATATGATGGTGACGAGGAACATATTGATATGAACGTTTTTCGTGGAACAAGACAAGAACTGGAGGAACTATTGGTACAAAATCCGGATGACAAGGAGGGTGAACTACTGTCAGAAACTAATGTGAAAAAAGAACAAGATTTTAGGTGGTGGAGGTTAAAAGAGTAAAGGACAAGGAAGGGATAGCATATAGCCTAGGGGAGAAATCTAAGAATCTAGTACACCATTTTCTTAATCCTCGTATACAAAGTGCTTGATATTTGTATCAGTGCAAGGCGGAGGAAGGAAGCGATGCAGTGGAATCGTTGACTGACGACAACGCGGCAATGATGCAAAGAGCGAGTGCTTGGTATATAAGAAATTAAAAAACGGTGTACTAGTATAACGCACACTAAATAACCCTATGTTTCGCTCGACTAGTTTCCTGATAGTACTACTCCCCAAGCCTTGTTATATTTGGATTCTTTAAGGAAGAAAATGGACATATTGTAATCGTAAATCGTATCTTTGAAATGTGTCTGTTGAATTTGTTTATGGCAGAAGAATTGGCGTGAATAAGATAAAGCTAGGAAACAGCACAATTGTGGAGACGGTTGTATAGAATTTTAAGGGCATTGATATAAAAAATAAAAGTCTGGTGTAAAGCAAAAGGTTGCTTTATAGCAGGCTTTTTCGTGTTTATAAATTTTCGTATGGATATATTAAGGATAAATTTCGTAGATTTCAGTCATCTGCGAAAA
>VSNQ01000095.1 GCA_009774395.1 Lachnospiraceae bacterium | reverse complement strand
ATGCCTGCGATTTTCTTCTTTGCATAGGAACATTTATACGGCGTACTTGTCACAAGTAATTTCTGAACAGTTCCTTAAGAATTATTTTAATACTACAAATAGCATTTCTCATTTTAGGATTTCAATACTTAGATTGGATTACTTCATATTGGATTTTTAATGCTTAGATTAAATTACTTCATTTTGAATTTTTAATGCTTAGATTAAATTACTTCATTAATTTCTGTAATGTTGCAAGCAGTTCTTCGATTGTTTCGTCTTTTCCCTCTTTAATATCCTGTGTTACACAGGTTCTAATATGTTCGGAAAGCAGTACACGGCTGAAACTGTTAAGTGCAGCGTTTACGGCTGCCACCTGCACAAGTACATCAATGCAGTAAGCGTCCTGATCAATCATGCGCTTAATGCCACGCACCTGACCCTCAATACGGCTTAATCGGTTTTCAAGACTTCTCTGCTCCTCCCCAGAACGCTTTTTGTGCTTATGTGTCTGCACAGATTCGTTAAAGTCTTCCTCATCATTGATTTGTTGTGTTAGATCGTTGCTGGTGTCAAGTTTGTTAATGTTTTTTGTACTCATTTTTGGGTTATCCTCCTAATTTTTATAGGTATAGTATATACCCGTATAAAGTATATGTCAACGATAAATTAGAAAATTTTGTAAAAAAACAGCAGAACAGTTATTTGTGTCTACAACTGTCCTGCTTAACTATACTCAAAAGCAATTATTCTTACATTCAGGAATTACTTGTGACCAGTAATTGTCATGCGTAATTTAACAGTTCCTTAGGAATTGTAGGAAAATACGTGCTCAGATTGCGCAGGATATTTCTTCAAGATTGTAGGAGAAAAAACGTAGGCGTAGCGGGCTACGGCGAGGCTTTTTCTCCTGCAAGATTGGAGAAATAGACAAGCAAGATGTGTCACTTATTTTTCTACAATTCCTTAGTATAATTACGCCAACACACGCTCTGCCAATGCTTCAAGCTGCGGAAGATTCTCTGCTTTCAGTGCGGATTTCACCGTCACTACTGGTTCCAATATCGTTAGTTCTTTCAATCCTTCTAGCATTGATTTCATGGTTTTGCCTGCCATTGGAGCCCATGAACCGTTTTCAATAATACCGACCGTACGTTTCTGAAAGTTCTTGGATTTAAGTTTATTTAGGAAATTCTCCATTGCCGGGAATACACCGCCATCATATGTAACCGCTGCAAGCACTAAATGGCTATAACGAAAAGCATCTTCCACTGCTACATGAATATCATCACGGCATAAATCAAAAAGTACTACCTTTTTTGCTCCTTTTGCCTCCAATATCTCCGTAAATTTCTCCGCTGTTTTCGCTGTATGACCATGCACAGATGCATATGCAACCACCACACCCTCATCTTCTGGCTGATAGCTGCTCCAAATCATATATTTTTCAATATAATAAGCAAGACTCTCTGTTAACACTGGCCCATGCAGCGGGCAAATTGTATTGATTTCCAGTGTGGAAGCTTTTTTCAAGAGTGCCTGTACCTGTGCACCATATTTGCCGCAAATATTAATATAATATCTTCTTGCCTCACACGTCCAGTCTTCCTCTGCATCGCGTGTGCCGAATTTGCCGAACCCGTCAGCGCTAAACAATACTTTATCTGCCTGATCATATGTTACCATAACCTCTGGCCAGTGTACCATTGGCGCCATAAAAAACTGTAATGTATGTTTTCCCAAAGAAAGCGTATCACCCTCTTTCACCACCACCATTTTTCCTTCCGTGTTTACGTCAAAAAACTGCGCCAGCATCGGAAATGTCTTTGCATTGCCAACCAGTTTCATATTCGGAAATAATTCCATTAGCTGCAAAATACTTCCGCCATGGTCAGGCTCCATATGTTGTATTACTAGATAATCCGCCTTTCTGCCACCAAGCGCTTCCTTAACATTTGCAAGCCATTCCTTTGTTGCACGCGGATCCACTGTATCCATAATCGCCGTCTGCTCGTCCAATATTACATAAGAATTATATGCCATTCCGTTTTCCACAGTATACTGTCCCTCGAACAGCGTTATATCCCTGTCATTTACGCCAACATTTAAAATATCTTGTGTCACTTTTTCCATTTCGTTCGTTCTCCTCTCTTTACTTATGCCGCTACAGTACACAGCTATTTTTTGATTATATCAAAATAATGTAACTGTTTCAATTGTTTTCTATTGCTTTTCGCGGCAAAAAGTGAGATACTGTTAAGGAAAAAATACGCTTACAGACAAGGCATAAGCGAAAATGGAGGAATCACATGAAAAATTTAGTTATTCCAGACAATTATACATCAGCTTTAAATCTGCACGACACGCAGATTGCTATTAAAACCGTAAAAGACTTTTTTCAAAATCAGATTGCACAGCATATGAACCTGACACGTGTATCCGCACCACTTTTTGTCGACCCGCAGTCAGGCTTAAACGACAACTTAAACGGTGTAGAACGCCCTGTTTCTTTCGATATTCTCGAACAGAATGGCAGGCTTGCAGAAGTGGTGCAGTCCCTTGCGAAATGGAAACGCTATGCGCTGCAAAAATACGGTTTTACACTTGGAGAGGGTATCTATACCGATATGAACGCCATCCGCCGCGACGAAGAAACCGATAATATTCATTCGATTTTCGTTGATCAATGGGATTGGGAAAAAATTATCAGCAAGGAATCCCGCAATCTTGAAACTCTAAAAAATATCGTCAATATTGTATACAAATGCCTGAAAAACACTGAAAAATATATGGCAATTCAGTATGACTATATCGAAGAAATTCTTCCTGACAAAATATTCTTCGTAACGACGCAGGAACTAGCTGAAATATTTCCTGACTATACGCCCAAGGAGCGTGAATACTATATTGCTAAGGCAAAAGGTGCTGTCTTTATTATGAAAATCGGTGACAAAATGGAAAACGGAAAGCCGCACGACGGACGCGCACCAGACTATGACGATTGGGAATTAAACGGCGATATTGTTGTATATTATCCTGTGTTGGATATTGCACTGGAATTATCTTCTATGGGCATCCGCGTAGACAAAACTTCCCTACTCTCACAATTGGAGAAATCGGGCTGTACCGAACGCGCTGCACTGCCCTATCAAAAAGCTGTAATTAATGAAGAACTTCCATATACCATCGGCGGCGGTATCGGACAGTCACGCATTTGTATGTTTTTCCTGCGCAAAGCACATATCGGTGAAGTACAGTCCTCTCTATGGCCAGAGGATATTTTGGATGAATGTAAGCGCAAAGGCGTACAGTTATTATAAAACTTCGAACTTGTCGTTGTACATCGGACAAATTTTACTATTTTCTAATTTGCTATTAATAGTTTCTAACGAAAAAGGGATGTCAGGAAATAATTGTATGTGTTATACATAAATGTTATTTTCCGACAATCCCTTTTTATATTCACGAGCGATAAATTTTGCTATATGTCCTAAGATAATTATGCTTGTAAGTTAGCGTTATTGGCAAATTTTAGTGTTTGCCAACATAATTTCTAATTTTTCCCAAGAAATTATATTATCCTGCCTGCTGCTTCTGCAAAAGTGCAAAAAATTCCTCCTCTGGCATGGGTTTAGCATAATAATATCCCTGCACTTGATCGCAGCCAATACTTTGCAATTGTTCAATCTGTTCCTTTGTTTCAACACCCTCCGCCAAAAGCCCAAGTTCAAGCTTATTTGCCATGGATACAATCTGTTCCAATATCAGCCTGCCTTTGCTGGAAACCATCATATTTTCCATAAATTTCTTATCCAGCTTAATTACGTCAAATGGTGTTTCTAACAAAATATTTAAGGAAGAATAACCGCTTCCAAAATCATCCATCAACAATGTAAAGCCCTCCTCTTTTAACTGCAGCGCCTTCATGCTGACTTGCTGATTATCTGCAGACTCTGTTATTTCCAATTCCAGCAGTTCTTTAGATATATTGTTATTCTTTATCATATCGGCGAGTACTTGAATACACTCATCATCTCGCAAATGTACTCTTGATACATTTACAGAAATCGGGCATGGCAGCAGTCCAGCATTCTCACACTTTTTAATAAAGCGGCATGCTTCTTCCCAAATATAATAATCCACTTTACGAATAAAACCATTTTCCTCTATAATCGGAATAAACTGATCGGGATAAATCATACCACGTTCTGGATGACGCCAGCGCACCAAAGCCTCTGCTCCAATAATTTCATTTTTTGCAATACTATACTTGGGCTGTAAATACATCATAAATTGACGCTCGGTAATTGCCGCCTGCATATTTTCTTCAATAAATTTCCTATTATAAAGCGACTCTTTAAACTGCTCTTTATAAAATAAAATCTTTGTTAAAATATTGTTTTTTGACGCCTTTCTAGCCATTGCTGCACGATCTTCCATCTGCCGCAATTCCATTTCCTTATCTTCCACCGTATAAACACCATACGACATCTGAAGCTTAACATCACGGTAATTGTTGATATTTGCATCCAGCTTGTGAATAAAATCCACAAGTTCTTCTTCCTTCTCGTATTCCGTCACTACCATAAACACATCACTGCGCAAATTAATAAAAAGCTGATCTTCATTGCAGGCTTCTCCTAATTCTTTGCGCACAAAATCGAGAATCTCATCACCGAACTTTTCGCCGTACAAATCATTAATAATCTTAAACTTGCGGATGTCAAACTGGATAAAACCCACTTCTTTTGTCGAAGAAAATATCAGGTTATTCACCTGTCTGCGAAAACGCCGCAGTCTGCTGACTCCCTTTAAAACACTCTGCAACTCATCACTCTGTGATAAATCCTCTAAATCAATACTGCTTTCCACGGTGTTTTTGAAGTGCTCCGCAAGCATATCCTCCAATATCTCAATACTAATATTAATAATCTTGGGACATTTATGTAAAATTAAGCCCTCTTTGCGGATTGCCGCCATTCCCCCCGGTTTGGAAATATCCTGACCTAATATATCACGGCAATTCACTACACCATCCATTTTCTCTGTAAAACGCTGGATAAATTCCTCTGTTTTCTTATTGCCATATACCTCGCGTTCCCTGTCTTGAGAATCGTAAAATCCCAATGCCATTCCCAGTACCAGCAACGATGCGGTAATACATCCGCAGATACCACCCTGACGCATACCACCGCCGAAACAGGTACTGATTTTAAACGCTGTCTTTAAATCCACACCAAGCTCATCCGCAAATGCTCCAAATAATGCTTGTGAACAGTGATATTGCTGGTGCAAAAGCTGTTCTGCTTTTTCTTTATGTGTCATATTATACCCCATTTCTGCCTTCGGCACTGTAAACCGCCAATATTGGAATCGGTATATGCTGCCAAACCTTATATATGCCTAAAATCACAACATATTTTGCTTGTCAAATAACTTTTGTCATCTATGATAAGCCCTTATACATAAGTACTGAATTATTCTAATCAATTTCCTTTACGATATCCGCTGAAATCTGCCTTGCCCTTGTTTCATCTGATATGTTTAGAAAACGCACTGTTTTCTTATCAATAATATAACCTTGTTTTAACTTGATTATATCATACAATTCTTGTTTATGTAAAGAAATTTGTTTGATACTAGTGGCTTTCTATAAAGAAATGCTAAAGTGCAAGCATTTTGGCGCATGATTCGAAAAGTAACAAGAAAACTCCTGCAAACAACGCTGTAAAGCGTTATCTGCAAGAGTTTGTAATTGCAAAAATAGTCTACTTTATCCAAGCTGTGCTGCTACTTCTGCTGCGAAATCATCCTGCTTTTTCTCAAGACCTTCACCTGTTTCAAAGCGGACAAATTTCTTAATTGTAATGTCTGTGCCAACTTCTTTGGAAATTGTATTGATATACTGCTTTACAGTCTGTTTTCCGTCCTCTGCCTTTACATATACTTGCTCTAACAGACATACTTCTTTGAGTTCTTTTGCAAGTCTGCCGTTTACAGCACCCTCAATCACCTTATCCGGCTTACCTGCCATCTTTGGATCATTCTTAATCTGCTCCATAAGAATTTCTTTCTCATGTGCTTTATATTCTTCAGACACTTCCTCTGTGGAAATATACTTAGGATATAATGCCGCAATCTGCATTGCAAGATTTACAAGTGCTTCTTTAACGGTTTCATTAACAACGGCTGTTTCTGCTTCTACAATAACGCCAATTCTGCCGCCGCCATGTGTATAGGATACTACACAGCCATTCTCTGCAACTACTTTCTCAAAACGTCTAATCGTTAGATTTTCTCCGATAACAGCAACTTTCTCAACTAATGCATCTTTTACTGTCTTAGAAGAATCTTCATTCCAGTTCTCAGCCAAAAATGCATCAATATCTGTTGAGGATGTTGCAAGCGCCTGCTTTGCAACCGCTGCAACAAACTTCTGGAATTCCTCGTTCTTAGCAACAAAGTCTGTTTCCGAGTTTACTTCTACAACCGCTGCTGTTTTATCACCTTCGACTAAAACTTTGCAAAGACCTTCTGCTGCAATTCTGCCTGCTTTCTTTTCAGCTTTAGCCTGTCCATTTTTTCTTAAATATTCCACAGCTTCATCCATATTGCCGTTTGTTTCATTTAGTGCCTTCTTGCAGTCCATCATTCCGGCACCGGTCATTTCCCTTAATTCTTTTACCATTCCTGCTGTGATAGCCATTTCGATATCCTCCTCATTTATTATCTTCCGAACGCGGATTATATTTATTCTTCTACTACTGCTTCTTCCTCGACTACTGCTTCGTCCGGCGCATCTGTCATTATCTCTCCCTGGTTAGCTTCAATTACAGCATCTGCCATAGCGGAAACAATTAATTTTACTGCTCGAATCGCATCATCATTTCCCGGAATTACATAGTCCAATTCCTCTGGATCGCAGTTTGTATCAGCAATACCGATCAAAGGAATACCAAGTGTATGAGCCTCCTGTACACAGATACGTTCTTTCTTCGGATCTACAACGAAAATCGCATCAGGAATCTTTGTCATATTTTTAATACCACCAAGGTTTTTCTCCAGCTTTTCCCATTCTTTCTTAAGTTTAATAACTTCCTTCTTAGGAAGTACATCAAATGTACCATCCTCAGACATTGTTTCAATTGCCTTTAACCTTGCGATTCTGCTTCTAATGGTTTTAAAATTGGTAAGCATACCACCTAACCATCTCTCGTTTACATAGAACATTCCACAACGCTCTGCCTCTGTACGAACTGCATCCTGCGCCTGCTTCTTTGTTCCGACAAAAAGAATGGTACCGCCTTGTCCTACGATATCTGCAACTGCCTTATAAGCCTCGTCAACCTTACCTACAGATTTCTGCAAATCAATAATATAAATACCATTTCTCTCTGTAAAGATATAAGGAGCCATTTTCGGGTTCCATCTTCTTGTCTGGTGCCCGAAATGTACACCTGCTTCCAATAACTGCTTCATTGAAATAACGCTCATAGTTTACCTCCATTTTCTGCGGTTATACCGCTCTGCCGCCTGCTTCTTCCCTACGGGCTACCCCAGCGTTTATGGGCATGGGCCGCAAATCAGCAAACGTGAATTTTGTTTTAGATGCTGTTGGTACCACATATTTCTATACAGCCACAACGTTTAAATTATAATACAAAAAAGACTCTTTTGCAAGAGCCTTTTTGACTTTTCCTAATTTTTTATTAGTTTTTCTGCAATTTCCTGCCAGCTTTCACCTGTATAAAACGTTTTCTCACCAGTTGCAATCTTTTTGTCATATCCATGCTGCATTAAAAATGCATCAAACTCTGTTGCATTCTCAATTAATCCTGCATTGTACAGCTTTCTTGATACAACACCGGAATCATCGCCGCCAGATACTTTGATTTTAACACTGTCCTTAGATGTGTTGTTATCTGTATCGTTGTTATTTGTATCGTTGTTATCTGCATCAATCACTATCTGACTGCCATTCCCGCCGTTTGCTTCTTGACTGCTGTCAGTACCTGCATTTTCCGGCTTATTCGATTCGCTGTTTACAGTTGTATTATCTATTTTACTTGCATCTTCCTCGGCTCTAGTATCGTTCTCTATGCTCACTTCTTCTGTACCTGTATTGCTGCCTTCTTCCGTTTCGCTCATTGACGGATTCTGCTGTGCTAGTTCTTGACCTGCTGTTTCCTGCACGGAAGGCGATTCTTGCGATTCTTCGTTTTCATCAGACGCCTCCGATATCTGGTCAGATAATGCTTCGCCGGTTTCCTGTTCCCGCAGTTCCTGCTCATAAACCTTGCGTACTTCATCTTTTGCCTGCGAAACAGCTTTTTTATTGGATATTCCCATAATCAGCCCTGTAACAAGAATCCCAATTCCAAGTCCGCGTAAATAATATTTCAGTTTCATTGCTTCCTCTGCCCTTTCCCATCTTCTGCTTACTGTTTTACAAATTTAAACTGCCCCTTTAAACAGATTAATCACAAGCTTAACTTCACCCACGCCAAGTCCAAGTTCCTTAGCAATATCCACATAAGACATTCCTTCATTGTGCAGCTTCAAAATTCTATCATTGTTATTTTCCTGATTCTCCTCTGCTATTGGTGCTTCCACAAAATTTTCTTTATAATTGTCAACAGACGATACGGATGGTTTCTTTGCCATTGAAATAGAATGCTCAAACGACGATGCCTGCGATTCTTTTTTTACCGGACGCTCGACTCTTGGTGCCTGTTCTGCGAAAGAATAGACCTCTACCTGACGGATTTCCGCTGGCTTCACTTCAACTACCTTCATATCTTCAGGCCGCATTCCAAGCGTCTGCAAATCCACTGCGCTTACTTGACTAACATTTGTATTAGCAGAAACTGGCTGCATATTGGACGAATTTACAATATCTGCCGATACAATTTCCACATTTTTTACTACCAGCGGCTTTAATTCTGTTGGCTTTTCCTGTTCTGGCATATTCTGTGGCTTCTGTGCAAGCATCTGCATCTGCATATTCATTGCATTCACTTCCGGTTGACGGTGCATTGGAAGTTCCTGCTGCATAGGCAGAATCAATCTTGCCATTTGTCTGCGCGCATATTCTTTTTCACGAGCAGCTTTTTCCTGTGCAGCGCGCTCATATTGTGCAGTTCGCTCGTCTATTTCTTTTTGTCCGTTCTCTGCCTCACTTCTTGCTTTGGCTGCCAAAGCAACTGCGGCTGCATTTGCGGCTTCTTCCGCTTCCTTTGCCGTTTTGTCAACATGCTTTATGGTTTCTTTTAAATTATTATGCTTATCATTGAGCATATCATAGAGAAACATGACTTCTTGATGCGCCTTATTTACATCGGAAAGCACGGTTTCCGAATATTCGCTGATTGCCATAATCTTTTCATTGGAAATACGCTCGGAGGCACGTTCTGTCTTTTCGACTGCGTACTCCAATGTTTCATCCACAACCTCAGCCACACGCTGTTTTGCATCTCCCATTTCCTTTTCAATAATATCTCTAATAAGCTCAAGATCTACCTGCTGTCCTTCCTCTTCATCTTTTGACTTCCCTGAAATCAAAAAACTTCCTACAAATGCGCCTGCTCCGAATATCAGCAATGCTATCTCCATCCAATTCATGAACTTAACCAAACCTTTCCCTTCTATGTATTTATGTACTGTATTTGTGTATTCTACAATGTATCAGAGTTCTGCCGATTTATATTTTCATGTCAAATCTGCCCGCTGTAGGCTTTTTTACTACCTTACCATCTTTTTTACTTTTTTTGCGCTGCCTGCCGCCGTCACCCTCATAGCTGTTATGCCCCTTTTCCTTAGCATCATATCGTTCCTCCATAAACATGGCATTTTCCGCCTGCACTACTTGTGTTGCTTTCTGCTGTTCTTTCTTAACTTCCTGCGCCTGTATATTTCCTTGATCGACCATTCCCTTTTCTATCTGTTTTACCTGATTATGCAAAACACTATCTGTCTGCTGAATCGTACCATTCAGCAATACTGGACTAATTGCCATATAATCCCCCCTATCCGCATAGCACATTTCCCACTTTATGCGATACACAATATAAACGATATTCCCACAACTTTCTTGTTATTTTCTCTACTGCTCCTCGTTAATATCTGTCTTATTCTAATATATTTTTCGCAAAAAGGCAATAGCCCCTACAAATTTGTAGAGGCTATATCTGCACCTTTTTTTACTAAACGGCAAAAAATATATTCATTTTTTACAGTCATTGTAGCGCCGGAAATGCCCACCACAACTCCTTGGTACATAGTACCCTTGACATTGATGTATGCGTTCCCTTCGCCTTTCAGCATACTGTCAAGTCTCTCTATTTCTTTCAGATCCTCCTGCAGCTGTGCCTGTAAATTTGTCAATGTTTCCTGTAAAGTCTTAAATTTTTTAATTTGCTCTACTGTGGGTTTTGAAGCTGTTTTCAATATTTTCCCCGCATTATCCAACATCTTTCTTAACTCTGAAATGTTTTTAGACTTTTCACCGACACCTTTTTGCAATGCAACAAGCCGTTTTTTTGCCTCTGGATCTGCTCCCACTTCGATAATGGTAGCCGTTCCCATTGGAGAACCTGCGTTTTTTACATTAACTGACGATTTCGCTGTTACCTTGCCTCCGGTAATTAATCCTTTTCCGGTTTCTGCAAAAACCGATGTTCCTGCATTTACCTTTGCATTTAATATCTGTTCTGCTTCCACATATCCGCCTGTTTCTACCTGCGCAGCAGAAATAAATTTCGCAATCACGTTACCGCCTGCTTTCAGCTTACCTTTGTTTTGCCCATGCATTCCACGTGCAATCACAATATTTCCGCCTGCCTCAATGGTAGCGCCCTCTACAACGCCTTGAACAAATACATTTCCGCGCGTTTTCACTGAGAAATTCTCACATACATTTCCTTTGACTTCCACATCACCTTGATAGTCAATATTTCCAGTCGCGGTACTGACGTCCTCCACGCTGTATACATCCGATACAAATACTTTGTCATCTACCAAAGATACATGACCATCCACCATACTAATTAACTGCCGTCCATCTGGCGATATCTCAAGATTTCTTCCAAAAGAAAACTTCGCTTTTTTAACCTCTCGAGCAGGACTCACCTTACCAAATACATCGATACCATTCTGTCCTCTTTCCTCTGGTATCATTTCAGCCAGCACTTGCCCTTTCAAACAGTTATGCAACGTATTTAGCTTAAAAAAATCTACATTGCCGTCTTCTTTTAGTTCCGGCCGCGCCTCATTATTTTTATCAAAGTAATAGACAATCTCCGCATCCTTTCCTGCTGTCAGCGGCTGTCCTTTCGCCACAATAATATCTGTACAATATTCCCGCTTCTCTAATAGCTTCCTGATTGCTTCCTCATCAATGCCAAACTTTATCTTAGCTTTCTGTAATTCCTCCAAAATTTGCGCCTTGCTTAACTGCGCCCCTCCTGCACTTGGTGGATACAGACGAAGTACTGCCGTCATGCTATCTGCTGCCGTTGTTATTGTACATATTTCTCTTACAGGTGGTCTTTTCACAGAGTTTAAAAAGACAACTGCCTCTTTATTCTCTAATGAATAGAGTGCCGCATTGATTGCCATCGCATCATAAGGCAGAGCGATGATATTAAGATATTCCTTTAATTCTGCCACACGTATATTTTCTCCACCGTCTACTGGTGGTATCAATATAACGCTAACACCCTTCTTGTCTATCTGTATCTGAAAATATCCGTTCATATGCCCCACCTCCCGATCTTATATGCTAATATAATACAGGTTTTTATTGATCGAGTATGCCTATATAATTTCCCATCTTCGTTTTCATTTTCTGCAATGCCTTTGTATGAAGCTGTGATATTCTGGACTCTGAAACTTCCAGAATACGGCTTATTTCCTTTAAAGTCAAATCCTCATAATAATACAAAAGGATTACTTTTTTTTCCTTCTCTGTTAAAAGTTCCAACGCTTGTGCAAGCATTTCTTTTAATTCGCTTTTTTCAATCACTCTCTCAGGCGTGTCAAAGCCTCCACCAAGCCCTTTGTCGGAAGAGATATCATTCCCCTGTTCTACATATTCATTGAGAGAAACCATATTGTCCGCTTTTGCCTGATTCTGCCAATCCGAAAGCTCGTTTTCACTAATTCCGATATATGCTGCAATTTCCGCATCCGTTGCTGGTCTTCCGTTCTTCTGTTCTATATCCTTCATCGCTGTATCAATCTGGCGCTGGCGCTGCCTAATTGTGCGAGGAATCCAGTCCATCTTGCGAATCTGGTCAAGAATTGCCCCACGTATACGCAGGCTGGCATAGGTTTCAAACTTTACCTCTTTGCCTGTATCAAATTTGTCAATGGCATCAATAAGCCCAAATACGCCGTAGCTTACTAAATCTTCATATTCCACATTGTAGCCGAGATACATACTGAGCCGTCCTGCCACTACCTTTACTAATGGTGCATATTCGAGAATGAGTTTCTCCCTCAATTCCGAAGTCCTAAGTCTGGCATAGTCTTCCCAAAGTCTTTTGCGTGCTACATCGTTCATGCTCATCCCCCATTAACGTCTTCTAGTTTCCATCCGTATATCCGTCGTCATAATCATCACCCTCGTATTCTTCCTCATACTGGGTGTCATCAAATTCGTCTCCGTCACCGCCTTCATAGTCCATACCGTCCCCATATTCTGCTAAATCTTCGTCGGAATATCCTTCATCTGCTTCCTGCGACATAAATTCACTGATATCCATTCCTTCCTTACTATCAAAGTCTTCAGCATTTGCCACAGCAACATCTGTGTTGTCTGTTAAGTGCTCACTTGTAATACCACTGATATCTACCTTGGGTATAATTCTCGGTCTGATTAATGCATATATATACCTTACAGTATCCCCAATTACATAAAATATCAGCAGCACAATCAGCAACGTCCAAAGCATACTATTAAAATCATACTTTTTAATATACATAATAACAGATGCCAATGCTCCTGCCAGCAGCATTAAAAAGGGCGTTATCAACCTTACCTTATTTCCCATTTGTCTTCCCCTTTTTCTTTATTCAAATAGACTTTTCAGGCTTTCCAGCGGAACGAATAATTAACTGCCCCGTTTCTGGATAAAAGATAATCGTCCGCCCATAGTTTAGCCCTGTATCCTCCGCCTTCAAGGGGATACCAAGTTCCCTAAGCTTCTTCTTGCTTGCAAGCACATTCCGCTCCCCTACTCTAACCATATCTGATTTATTCTGAAAAGCAAACATTTGTGCGCCGCCCGCGATTTTTGCCTCAAACCTGCTTTTTCTGCCTCCCATTGCAATCAATTTATTCACTAAATCTTCTATACCGGTATCTGCAAACTTGAATCTATTTGAGTTATTCTCTATTTGTGTACTGTCCGGCAGCATTGCATGCGCCATACCACCTATTTTTGCTATGGGATCTCTGATGCAGATTCCCACACAGGAACCAAGTCCTAATGTCGTAATTCCATCAGGGCTTTTACACACATTCAAGTCGGCCATTCCTACTTTTACTATATTTGCCATACAGTTCTTCCTTCCATAAACGTATGTAACTATATCGTCAACCCAAGTGCCGTAAGCATTTTTGAATATGATTCCAAGTCAGGCATCAAGATAAAATATCCATTCAAATCGACATCATCAGTAAACACTGTCTGAATCAATAAAATCTGATCCCCCATCATACCAAATTCGATTGCCGGAACACTGAGAATCGCATTGAGCATATCAATTTTCAAATCAGGAACTGAAGGGAGCATTTTTAAGTTTGTCATCTGCGCAAGGGAATTTAGGTAAGCACCTGTAATAATATTCCCGATTTCCTTCATTGCAGAAATTTCAATTTCACTAAACTCCCCTTCAGCAGCAGGCATCCCCATCAGTTTCTCTACCAGTGTCTTGCCAGCAGTATGTTCCAAAATAAACATAATACTGCCTGTAATATCGCCTTCCACAGCCAGATAAATTCCTACTACAATCTGTTCCTCTCCGCCCATAACTACGCCAACATCTTTGAAGTTCAACAGCCTTACCTGCGGTACCTTCATGTCAACCTTGCATTGAAGCATCTGGGCAAGCGCTGTTGTCGCATTGCCCGCCCCAATATTCCCAAGCTCTTTTAATACATCATAGTATTCGGTCGTTACCCTCTCAAAACTAATAGTTTCCGCCATAATCAAACCTAAGCCTTTCTTCAATCAAAGCCGTTAAATTATTAAGTTCTAAGCCTCCACAACATCCGCAAGGACTGATGTAATATCAAGAAGTGAAATGAGCTTTTTATCTACCTTGCCAACGCCGCTGAGGAATTTCGCCTTATCATCTTTATCATATGATACACGTTCAATATGTTCCTCATCGAGTGTAACAACTTCTTTCACTTCGTCAACCAACACACCGATAGACTCATGTTGTTCCAGCTTTAAAATAATAATCCTTGTCTTTTTTGTAATTTCATCTTCTGGAAGCCCCATCTTTAACCGAAGACTAATTGTCGGAATTACCTCCCCTCGCAGATTGATAACACCTTTGATATAACTTGAAACCTTCGGTACTCTTGTAATTTTCTGCATTCTTCCGATATTGGAGATATATTTTATATCAATACCATACTGTTCTTCGCCAAGCTGTGTTACTATGTACTGGATTGTATCATGTTCTATCGGACGATTCAGACTTTCATTTCTCTTTTGCTCATCTATTGTCTTTACTTCTTCCATGTCCTATACCCTGCCTTTCCGTTGCCAGATTAAATCAGTGGATTTGCATCCAAAATTAAAGCCACATCACCGTTTCCTAAAATTGTTGCACCGCTGATAATCTTTGGAACCTTGATATATTTACCCATAGACTTAATAACAACCTCCTGTTGTCCAATCAGTTCATCTACCACAAGACCAGCCTGCTTATCGCCTTTCTTTACGATAATTACAGTAAGATTTTTCTTCTCATCCACAGTTGTTTCAATATCAAGCACTTTGTTCATCCTAATAATAGGGATAACCGTACCACGGATATGCATTACTTCCTTTGCCTGTACAAGCTTGATATCCTCTGGCGGCACATCCTCTATTGTCTGAATAGAGCCTAGTGCAATAGCATACTTTTCGCCACCAATTACTACCATCAAAGCCTGTATAATTGCAAGAGTCAGCGGAAGCCGGATAATCCATGAAGACCCCTGCCCAAAATGGTTCTTAACTTCCACTTCACCACTTAATGACTCAATCTTTGACTTAACAACATCAAGACCAACACCACGCCCTGATACATCAGATACTTTCTTAGCTGTAGAGAAACTCGGCAGAAACAGCAAATCAATAATTTCCTTATCAGTCATGCTCTCTGCCTGCTCCGGCGTAATAGTACCGCGCTCAATCGCTTTGTTGCGAACCGCCTCAACGTTAATTCCACCGCCGTCGTCCCTTACCTCGATCACAACGTTATTGCCATCCTGATATGCGTCTAGGAAAATAGAACCAACTTCTGGTTTACCGTTTGCCACTCTGACATCATTGGGTTCAAGACCATGATCTGCTGAATTTCTAAGCATATGCATCAATGGATCGCCGATCTCGTCAACCACGGTTCTATCAAGTTCCGTATCCTCACCAGTCATATATAATTCCATTTTTTTATCCAGCTTCTTGGACAAATCACGGATCATACGCGGAAATTTTGCTACAACGCTTTCAATAGGCACCATTCGCACCTTCATAACCGACTCGTGCAGATTCGTTGTTACGCTTTCCAAATATTCAATCTGTTCATTTACAGAACCGCTGTCGCCTTTGCTGTCATCTGCCGCTGTTGCAGAAACCAGCGAATTTTTCGCAATAATCAACTCACTAACCAAATTCATTAGGTTGTCCAGTTTCTCAATATCCACACGCACAGTTCTGTTTACAACAGGTTTATTTGCTGGCTTTGATGTCGGCTTCGTATTAGAAGATGCCGGTGCGGATGTTGCAGGCGCTGGCTTTTGCTCTGATGCAGAAGGTTTCGTATCAGCTACTTTTTCCTCCGCTTTTTCCTGTGCAGGAGCTGGTGGTTCTGCGACCGTATAAACCTCACAGAACGCTTCATCAATTTCTGATACGCTCTTAATAGCACCAATCACTTCTTCCTTTGTGTTCTCTGATATAAATATTAAACTGAATGTAAGATCAAACTTCTCATCTTCAATATCTTGTGCCGGCGGAACTGATACAATAATCTCGCCAAGCTTTTCCAATGCCTTAAATACAAGAAACGCTCTCGCTGCTTTTAAGACACAAGCTTCTTCAACATATACTGTAATCCCGTATACATTAACACCATCTTTTCCTGCTTTCTCAATCAGCATCTTTTCCGTATCATTGAGTTTAATCGTCTGCCATCTAGGGCCTTTTCCGCTTGCAGCAGGAGCAGCCTCCTGTGCAGGTGCAGGAGCTTCCTCTGTCTTAGATTCGCTGCCTGCCGCCGATACCTGACCGCCGTTTTTCAAAATATCGTTGAGAATCTTAATCAGGTCTTCGTTGTCGTTCGTACCCTCCTCCGTTGTCTGCTGAATATTGGCAACATATTCCTCCAGTGCATCCAGACACCGAAACAGTACATCAATCATATCCGGCTGTACCTTAAAAGTTCCATTACGAACTTCTGAAAATACATTCTCCATATCATGCGTAAGAGTCTGCATCCTCTTATATCCCATTGTCCCTGCCATACCTTTCAGGGAATGCGCTGCTCTGAATATCTCATTAATAGTATCCATATTCTCTGGATTTTGTTCCAAATCCATAATCTGCGTATTCAGATTTTGCAGATGTTCTTTTGTTTCATCAAGGAAAATATCAAGATATTGACTAGTATCCATGCTATTTGACCCCCACACTCATTATAATCTCTTGGGCCACGCCATCAAGACTTACCACTTTATTCACCAACCCCGTTGCGGCAATGCTCTTTGGCATACCATAAACAGTCGATGAACTTTCATCCTGTGCAATGACGTGTATTTTTTTTGCAGTTTCCAAATTCACGATTCCCTTGGTTCCGTCTGCTCCCATGCCCGTCAGCACAACACATACAATCTGCGCGTAACTGCTGTTCTTTAAGGATTCATACATATAATTCGCGCAGGGCTTAACGCCCTCCCGCGGCGGCTCATCTGTATAAGTAATCACAGCCCTGCCTCCGCGCGTCGTTACATTCATATGCTTGCCACCCATTGCAATATAGACTGTACCGTTTTCCAATACATCCCCCTCCGCTGCTTCCTTAACCTTAATTTTGCTAAGAGAATCAAGACGTTCTGCAAGTGACTGGGTAAAACCTTTTGGCATATGCTGTACAATTAATACTGGTGCCATAAGTTCTGCGGGCAGCCGCGGCACTACACTCTGAAGCGCCTTCGGCCCTCCTGTGGAACAAGCAATCGCCACTAATTTTTGCCCAGCAACAACCGGCTGGCTTTTGCGTGCCATATTGACAATTTTCTGTGTACTCTCCTCCTGCGTCTGCCTTGAAAGCACAGGAAGCGAAGAAATATTGGATTGGCGGCTTGTTGTAACAGCATACAAAATATCAAGGAAATTCTTCTTAAACTCGCCGCTTTTTAGGTACATAATGTTAACCGGCTTCTCAATAAAGTCGATTGCCCCTAAGTCTAGCGCCTCCATTGTCACTTTCGCACCATCGCAGGTATCTGTACTTGCCATCATAACCCGCGCACGAATTTTTTCGTTTTGAAGCATGCGCAGAAGCTGTATTCCGTTCATCTTCGGCATGTTTACATCCAATACAACACCATCATATTGGTTTTTCCTTAATAACTGTAATGCTGCCTCGCCGTCAAATGCCTGCTCTACCACTTGGAATCGTTCATCTGAGTTAATTATATCACACATAACTCTTCTCATAAGTGCAGAGTCATCAACTACAAGTATTTTTTTCTTAATCTTTACATTATTTCCACTGAATACCATAATATTTATCAACCTTTACCATTTTTTTCTGCTTTTTCGCTCTTCTTCAAAAATAAACTTAATAATTTCTTCACGGATTGTGTTATTAATGTAAACATATTGCAGGCGGATTTCGTACTCGCCTTCACGATTCTCTATCTCACTTGCATAAATCACCTTTGCTGCCAATGCAAAGGGCATCATTTCGTCCTCGATTTCTAAGCTAAATTCCACAAAAAGCACAGTGTCTATCGGATACTGCTCCTCTGCCACAAACCGAAGCCCGCCGCCGCTAATATCCACAATCATAGCTTCTTTCATATCGTTCTCATCCAAGTCCGACGAAGGGCTTATCACTCCACTGCTAACCCCTTCCAGTTCCTCTTGTGACATCACCCTGTAATTCATTTCAATAACACAGTTAAACCTGTAATATTCTCTTCTCTGATACCGATGCAGGTTTGTCAGCATCTCTGCTACCAAAATATAAATACCATTAATCTTAATCCTGTCGGCAATCCTTACATCCGCCTTGTATACACCGTTCTGAGAAAAAAAACAAACTTCATATCTTCCATCTATCGGAAGCAGTACCAACTTTGTCTGCTCCATTGGCATTACAATTCGGATTGTATTATTGTCTGTCACATCATAAACACTCGTCTTATATACTCGGATTCCCTCCGTCCCATCTGGAAGCGTTACTTCTACCAACGAGCGGATTTCTACCTTATCATTTGGTGATATATAATTCTCTACCCTAAACTCATCTGGATCGTATTTCCCTATCAGATTATAAAAGCTGTCCATCGTCCTGTCACCCCATCTTTTTATTACCTGCTACTATATGTGAGAAAAATGCTGCCATACCCCGTTTTACTGTTACCTTATTATATTCCTTATCCATAAGAGTATATGCCAGACGCTCATAAGCCAGTGCTGATTTCGCATTTGGGCTCGTTAAGCTTACTGGCATCTGTTGCATAACTGCCGCTTCAAGATGATGATCGTAAGGAATCGCTCCTAAGTAGGTTTCCGGTAGATTTAGATATCTGTTAACTACCGTATCCAGCTTATTGAACATAACTTCTCCTTCTATTTCTCTTGACACCTTGTTCGCAATCACCTTAATCTGCGATTCTTCACGCGAAAATCTCGGATGGCGGTTCAGCGCTTTTAGCAGCGAATAAGAATCCGTAATGGAAGTGGGCTCTGGTGTTGCCACCACTAAAATTTCACCACTTGCCACCAAAAAATCAAGAACC
>VSNQ01000094.1 GCA_009774395.1 Lachnospiraceae bacterium | reverse complement strand
CGCCTACGTTTTTTCTCCTACAATCTTGAAGAAATATCCTGCGCAATCTGAGCACTTATTTTCCTACAATTCCTAAGAAGTAAGGAAGTGAGAACTGGTGCGTCAGATGGAGTTTAAAATGGAACGTCCTGGGCAGGTAAAGGAAGGCGATACGGTTACTGTTACCGAGGGCGTTTTGCCAAGTAATTATTATTATACAATTGATCCGGCTGTTGCGATGTCCGGAAATATTCCGTTTCGTGACCGTCTTATGACCAACAGTGGTACGGTAGTTTCGGTCACAGAAAATACAAGAGGTTTTTATGTAACAGTGGCGTTTGATGAATAAAATATACAAAGTGTCGAAAAGACAGACGCTTAGTATAACAAAAGTATAACAAAAGTATAACTAAAGTATAACTAAAGTATGACAATCAAGAAATGGAGGATTTTTATATGAGAAAGATTAGTACAGACAAAGCGCCGGCAGCAATCGGGCCATATTCACAAGCAATGATAGCAGGAGATTTTTTGTATGCTTCTGGTCAGATACCAATTAATCCGGCAACAGGGAATGTAGAGGCATCCGATATCACTGGACAGGCAGAACAGTCTATGAAAAATGTAGGTGAGATATTAAAAGCAGCAGGCGCAACATATGATAATGTCGTAAAAACAACCTGTTTTTTGGCAGAGATTGCTGACTTTGCGGCATTTAATGAGGTCTATGCAAAATATTTTACACAAAATCCAGCAAGAAGCTGCGTCGCTGTAAAGGATTTGCCCAAAGGTGTGCTCTGTGAAGTAGAAGTGGTTGCATATCTTGGTTAGTGAAAAGAAGGACAAGAGATTGAGAATTAGAAATATTGCGTTAATTGGTATGCCGGGGGTTGGGAAAAGTACAATCGGGGTAGTATTGGCGAAAAATTTAGGAATGTCTTTTATTGATTCGGACTTAGTGATACAAGAGCAGGAAGGAAAACGGCTTTGCGAATTAATCGAGGAACATGGCTTTGATGGATTTCTGGAAATCGAGGGGCGTGTCAATGCTTCATTTTATCCCAAAACTGCTGTAATTGCGACAGGTGGAAGTGTTGTTTACTGCGAGGAAGCAATGCGGCATTTGCGTGAAATCGCGGTGATCTACTATCTGCGGCTGCCCTATGAAAGCATTCAGGAGCGGCTCGGTGACTTGACAAAGCGCGGCGTGGTGCTGCGGGCAGGACAAACCTTATCCGATTTATATAAGGAAAGAACTGTTCTTTATGAAAAATATGCAAATATTACCATTGATTGTGAAGGGAAAAATATTCGAGAGATTGTCTGTGAAATTGCGGCAATTGCGCATAAAAAGTAAGAAATTCCATATACTTCTCTTATTGAACTGCAAAAAGGGAGGTATTAGAACATGGATTATATCAATGCTTTTTGGGTTGGCGGATTGATATGCGCATTGGCGCAGATTTTTCTGGATAGGACGAAAATGCTTCCAGGGCGTGTTATGGTATTGTTGGTATGTACAGGCGCAGTAATCAGTTTTCTTGGCTGGTATGAGCCGTTTGCAGAATATGCAGGCGCTGGAGCCAATGTACCGCTGCTAGGCTATGGCAATATATTAATGAAAGGTATTAAAGAGGCAGTCGATAAAGACGGCTTTATTGGTTTATTTAAAGGCGGGTTTACCAATGGTGCTGTTGGGTGCAGTGCAGCACTGGTGTTTGGCTATCTGGCAAGCCTTGTTTTCCGACCAAAAGTGAAAAAGGCATAAATAAGGGGCTGACAGCCCTTTTTTATGCGCAGACCCGTGCAGAGGAAATATGCCGCAAAGGCGATGCATGGGCCGCGCGGCGAGTAGGGAGTAGAGGAAGGTTCTCTACTTGATTGTACAAATTAGCATAAAGAAGTTAAATTTCGTCAAAATCAAGCTGCATCTTCGTTAGAAGTTGTTTGACTTCGTTGTCCCAAAGGCGGTCAACACTTTTGTCCATAATAAAAGTCGTAAAAGAACTGCCGGTAATGCAAGTGACATGACCGTTATCGTAGCGGATATTCAGCACAAGTGACTGAATTAGGTTGGTATTGACTTCACATTCTTCGTTTGCCGCAAGCGCTTCCAGCCAAGACTGTGGAGCATACAGAACAACGCGGAATGATACAGGGGGTTTTTTTCCCTTGATTAGTTGAAAGCAGATTGGGCGGATAGTTGACCAGGCAGATAGGCTGGGAACCACGCTGTCATTCTCTGTAAGCTCGTCCTTATTATAAAATTCCTTTACAATATGTCCGTCAATATGGAAGGTATTGAAGGTGGTAATAGAAACTTCTTCCACGAGAAAGGCATCAAATCCTTCCGATGCCAGCAGTATATTCATAAAGGGCTTGGTAAATTTTATCTGATAAGCTTTCATATTTGTATTAAAACTCCTTTTCTATGTGTATTATTTATACTACATAACGCCAGAATTTACCGTACTGCATTGGTTAAACGTATATGGCTGGTGTTATGTAGTCAGGTTACTCAAAAATTTTAACTGTGTAATTCACTACTTGATTAGTGTAACACGCAAAATCAATTTATTCAAGATATTCTGCTGATTCCCCCTTTTCAAATTTGAAAATATATGATAGCATTATATATAGTTATTAAAACTACATAAAATAGTTTAAGAAAATGGAAGGTATGTATGAATGAGCTATAAGATTGTTGTGGATAGTTGCTGTGAATTACCCAAGGAGTATAAAAATGATCCACGATTTGAAATTATTCCGTTAACCTTGATTGTTGGAGATGTATATGAACGGGAGGATAACGAGGAGTTTAATCAAAGGGAGTTTTTGGATGCAGTGGCAGCTTGTCCCACCTGTCCGAAGTCGGCATGCCCTTCGCCGGAACGTTATATGCAGGCATTTGAAACTGACGCAGATCACGTATATGCCGTAACGCTTTCCTCGAAATTAAGCGGCAGCTACAACAGCGCAGAACTTGGAAAAAGGCTTTATTGTGAGAAGTATGGGGAAAAAGATATCTATATTGTGGATTCTAAATCGGCTTCCTGCGGGGAAACGCAGCTTGCTTTTAAGATAGCCGAGTGGGAGGATGCGGCCATTCCTTTTGCAGAAATTACAGAAAGAATAGAAGATTATGTGAAAAATATGAATACGTATTTTGTATTGGAAAACCTTGATACGCTGCGCAAAAACGGCAGACTTTCCGGTGTAAAAGCGTTTGTCGCATCCACGCTCAATATTAAACCCGTAATGGGAGCTGACACAGGGAGTATTATACAGCTTGGACAAGGGATCGGTATGAAAAAGGCGCTTGCAAAAATGGCGGAATTTGCGTTGAAAGACGCCGTAGCCCCCGAAACAAAACGTTTAATGATTTCGCATTGCAATAATCCCAAAGGTGCTGCGTGCGTGCGTGAACTGTTAGAAAAAAAGACGCAGTTTAAAGATGTGCTGATAATGGATACCGCAGGAATTAGCAGTATGTATGCGAATGATGGAGGGGTTATTCTTACAATATAATAAAAGGAGTTGTCGGAAAAGTTTCGCATTTTTCGACAACTCCTTTTTATGCGCAAATCCTTTCCTACTCGATCTGCCCCATCCCATCCTTTAACCATTTTAGCGCATGGTAATTGAAGGGGGAAATTCTAAACTGCTTTTTATCGTTCATTACCACCGATAAAGGGTTCACGGCGGAAACAAATTTAAAATTTGCAATGCAATTCTTATTTACGTGTTCAAATTCATCCAGCGGCTCAAACATGAGGCGGAGGTCATTGTAATCTTCGTCAACGGCAAGTACGGAACCGTCAGTTAGATAAAAGGAGTATTGTTTCCCATTTGATAGAGCGTACATTACGTCATTTTTGGGAATATGTAGCAATTCTTTTCTGCGGTGAACCTGCAGCGTAACAATATTTCCAACAACATTGGCGTCGCCAAGGCTTAGAAAGTCTGGCAGAGGATCGGGAATACACGGCTTTTTGCAATGCACAACGTATTCCGGCAGATGCGGGATCGCAGTATAGTCATATTTGGAAGAATATAATATTAGTGGGGCATGGTAGCCCATTTCTTCAAGTGCCTGAATAATTTCTTCGACAATTCCCGCGCGGGCACACATATCCATAAAAATAATATTGTATTTCAGCGGGGTTTGGTTTTTTAGAAAATAATCCTTATCGCCGTAGGAATCAATATATAATATATTTGTGGTGCCTGCCCGTTTGTCTGATTCTCTGGAAAGCAGGCGTTCGAGGTGTTTCCGGTCGGCTACGTTATCATCACAAATTGCAACGTGCATAAATACTCCTTTCTAAAAATATTTTTACATTATTGAAAACTGTATCGGGGCGTTGATAAGCGCGATTACGGCAGCAATCTGCACAAGAAGGATTGCCGGCATTCCATAGACGAAATACCAGTGTCGTGTCTTGTGGTGGAAAACTCTCATCCCAATGATAGAACCAACGCTGCCCCCGATAATGGCTATTAAAAAAAGGGTAGACTCCGGAATCCTCCAGAGTCTTTTGATAGCCCTTGATTTATCAATACCCATGAAAATAAAGCCCGTTAGGTTTATCAATATCAAATATCCTATTATGATGCTGATTACAACCATAGCATTATCCTTTTCTGTATTGCCTACTTCGTTTGGGTTTCCTGCATTTTCATTGCACGTACTTTGCATGAAAGCCCAAATAAGTTAATAAAGCCCTCTGCATCATGGTGATCGTATAAGTCACCTGTCTTAAAGGAAGCAATGCTTTCATTATATAAAGAGTAAGGGCTTGTTTCGCCGGCTTTAATAATATTGCCTTTGTAAAGCTTCAATTTTACTTCGCCGGTAACATATTCCTGTGTCTTCTCAATAAATGCCTGCATTGCCTCACGCTTTGGCGTAAACCATTTGCCCTCATAAACTGTGTCGGCAAATTTATTGCCTATTTCCTTCTTTAAGGTATATGTATCGCGGTCTAAGATAAGTTCCTCTAACTGCTGGTGCGCTTCCATAAGAATGGTGCCGCCGGGCGTTTCATAGACACCGCGGGATTTCATGCCCACAACGCGGTTTTCTACAATATCCACAATGCCGATGCCATGTTTGCCGCCAAGTCTGTTTAGCTCACGGATAATATCAGAAACCTTCATCTTTTTGCCGTTTACGGAAGTTGGAACACCTTTTTCGAAGGTCATGGTAATATATTCGCCTTCGTCTGGAGCTTTCTCCGGAGTTGTGCCAAGTACAAGCAGATGATCAAAATTCGGCTCGTTAGCAGGATCTTCCAATTCAAGTCCCTCATGGCTGATATGCCAGAGATTTCTGTCACGGCTGTAAGAGGAGTCCGCAGAAAATGGCAGATGAATGCCGTGTGCCTTGCAGTATTCAATTTCGGATTCACGGGAGTCCATCGTCCACTTATCATTTCTCCAAGCAGCGATAATCTTAATATCAGGAGCAAGTGCTTTAATGCCGAGTTCAAAACGAATCTGATCGTTTCCTTTTCCTGTTGCGCCGTGGCAGATTGCGGTAGCGCCTTCTTTTCTTGCAATTTCCACAAGTTTCTTTGCAATTAATGGTCTAGCCATAGAAGTGCCCAGCAGATATTTGTTCTCGTAAATCGCATTTGCCTGTACACAAGGAACAATATATTCGTCGCAAAATTCGTCAATTACATTTTCAATATAAAGCTTTTCTGCACCACAAGATTTCGCACGTTCTTCCAAGCCGTCAAGTTCCTCCTCCTGTCCGCAGTCAATGCAGACGCAGATAACTTCATAATCAAAATTTTCCTTTAACCATGGAATAATTGCAGTGGTGTCAAGTCCGCCTGAATAGGCAAGTACAACTTTTTCTTTCATAATGTTCTCCTTTTTGGTATTTTTAATAGTTTTTTAGAGTCAGCAGCAAGCTGACGTTGATGCATATACTAAAAAACGTTAAGATTTTCCAATTTCTACACAACCCATCTTGCATTAGCGGGCAAAATGTGTTGTGTAGAAAGGAAAATCGAATCGTTTTTGCGTATAACATAAATATACATCATTATCGTGTATAAATCAAGTGAAAATTTATTCAAAAATAATTGACAAATTCGGGTAAATAGGTAAAATAAATAGTATGTTTATGCAAAATATGCAGAAAATTATGCATAAAAATGCAAAGTTAAAGTGTGATTCGGCGTTATTGGCAAATCTAAGCGCTCGCCAGTATAAACGAGTGAAACTTTGTATTTAATTGCAAAAAGAGTTGTGTTTCTTGTATTTATATACTATTATATAAATATTGTTGGCATTGTCCGAGGGAATATACTGACGACCGTTAATGTTTTCCAATTTCTGGACAGCCTATATTGCATAAGCGGGCAATACGTGCTGTCCAGAAAGGCAAATCTAAGTGCTCGTAAGTATAAAATCCGGCAGACAATAGAGAGGACGGTAAGAATATAAGTGGTACGTCAGATGATAATTGAAGATTATAAACAAGTATATGCACTTTGGAAGCGCATTAAAGGATTTGCGATACGCAGTATTGATGATTCGCAGGAAGGCGTGGAACGCTTTTTAAAGCGAAATCCCACCACAAGCGTTGTCGCAGTAGAGCAGGATCGGGTGGTAGGGGCGATTCTGTGCGGTCATGACGGAAGACGTGGATGTTTGTATCATGTATGTGTTGATCCGGATTTCCGAAGACGCGGAATCGGTAAGGAAATGGTCGTGTATTGTATGGATGCGCTCAAGAAAGAGGGCATTAATAAAGTAAGCTTAATCGCTTTTACAAAAAATGATATCGGCAACACCTTTTGGCATCATGTTGGCTGGGTGGAGCGCAGAGATTTGAATTATTATGATTTTACGCTGAATACAGAAAATATTGAAGCGTTTAACAATTAATTTTGCGTATATACAAAAATATGATATTAAATAATGGAAAGGAATTATAAATCAATGAAAGTAATAGAAGGCGGTGTTACCGCGGCAAAGGGGTTTGAGGCGGCAGGCGTAGAAGCAAATATTAAATATCAGAATAGAAAGGATATGGCGCTGATATATAGTACCACACCATGCCAAGCGGCGGGAACATTTACCACGAATGTAGTAAAGGCAGCGCCGGTTCTGTGGGACAAGGATATTGTGGAAAACAGCCCATTTGCGCAGGCGGTTGTGGTAAATGCAGGCGTAGCGAACGCTGGCACTGGAGTACAGGGAATGGCATATTGCAAAGAGGAAGCTGATGCTGCTTCCGAACTGTTACATATTCCACAAAATGCAGTGTTAATCGGCTCTACGGGTGTGATTGGAATGCAGATTCCAATTGACCGGATTAAGGAAGGGATAAAATTGCTTGCGGCAGCAAAAGCGGATACATTGGAGGCTGGGCATACAGCAGCAGAAGCGATTATGACAACGGATACACACCGCAAGGAGATTGCTGTGCGTTTCTTGGTCGACGGCACAGAGGTGACGCTTGGCGGTATGTGCAAGGGATCTGGTATGATACATCCGAATATGTGTACCATGCTCTCGTATATTACAACAGATGCCGCGATTAGCAAAACGCTTTTGCAGGAAGCACTAAGCGCAAGTATTCAAGATTCCTACAATATGGTTTCTGTGGACGGCGACACCTCCACAAACGACACCTGTCTTGTGCTTGCCAATGGACTTGCAGGCAATCCTCAAATCACAGAAAAAGGCGAAGCATATCAGGCATTTTGTGAGGCGCTTGATTATGTCAATACCTATCTTGCCAAGCAAATGGCAGCGGATGGTGAGGGGGCGACTGCGCTGTTTGAAGCGACCGTTTACCATGCAGCAACAAAACAGGATGCAAGAATTTTGGCAAAATCCGTGATTAGCTCCAATTTAAGCAAGGCGGCAATTTATGGGCATGATGCTAACGGCGGACGCTTTTTGTGTGCATTAGGCTACTCTGGTGTTCATTTTAACCCTGATAAAGTGGATTTGTTTATTGAGAGCAAAGCGGGAAAAATTCAGATTTTCCAAGACGGCGCAGCATTGGACTACAGCGAGGAGGAAGCAACAAAAATATTGAGCGAGCCAGAAGTAACTGTTCTTGCTGATATGAAAATGGGCGAGGAAACTGCAACAGCATGGGGCTGTGATTTAACTTATGATTATGTAAAAATTAATGCAGATTATCGTTCGTAGCGAGTGGGTTATACGCTGGCGATTATCTTCTTTGTAGATGAACAGCAAATTTTTTTGCTGTTCAGTATATCATAAATAAAAAATAGGAGGAAGTATATTATGAAAGAACTTGATATGGATAAAATTTTATCAAAAGCAGAAGTGCTGATTGAAGCGCTTCCTTATATTCAGAAATTTAATCGGAAGTATATTGTTGTGAAGTATGGCGGCAGTGCAATGAGTAATGAAACACTGCAAAAAAACGTAATTAAAGATGTAACACTTCTAAAGCTTGTAGGTTTTAAACCAATTATTGTACACGGCGGCGGCAAGGAGATCAGCCGTTGGGTGGAAAAAGTCGGCAAGGAGCCGCAGTTTGTAAACGGTCTGCGTGTAACGGATGCAGAAACAATGGAAATTGCGGAAATGGTGTTAAATAAAGTAAATAAAAGCCTTGTGACAATGGTGCAGGAATTGGGCGTAAAGGCTGTTGGCGTCAGCGGTAAGGACGGCGGACTGCTTCAGGTGGACAAAAAGTATTCCGATGGGAAAGATATTGGCTTTGTCGGTGATATCTGCGAGGTCAATCCCAAGGTGCTTTTTGATTTAATTGAGAAAGATTTCCTGCCGATTGTAGCGCCGATTGGACTGGATACGCATTTCCAAACCTACAATATTAATGCCGATGATGCAGCGTGTGCCATTGCAAAGGCAGTAGGCGCTGAAAAACTTGCATTTCTTACCGATATTGAGGGCTTGTATAAGGATATTAACGATAAATCTACCTTTATTTCAAGAATTTCGATATCGCAGGCAGACAAGCTAATGGAGGAGGGGTTTATCGGTGGCGGAATGCTGCCGAAGCTGGGCAATTGTACCAGCGCAATTAAAAATGGTGTAAACCGTGTACATATTTTGGACGGACGTATCCCGCACTGTCTGCTTCTGGAAATATTTACCAGAAACGGTATTGGTACGGCGATTGTAAAGGATGAAGACTTAGAAAAGATGGATATGGAATAACAGCATTAGGTAATAAAATGGAAAATCCTTGGAAATTTATTAAACTTTCGGATTATGAAAGTCATATGGCACTAGGAACGGTGATGCAGTTACAAGTATTAAACCGTATTATGAAAAAGCAGTTGGATATATACCCTGTGCAGAGTGCAATGGTTTTGGGGGTTGCAGGCGGTAATGGCTTGGAGCATCTAAAGATAGAGAATTATACGAAGGTTTACGGCATTGATATTAATGCGGACTATTTGCAGGAAGTAGAGAAAAGATATCAAAATTTGTTTCCTGTATTAGAATGCATTTGCCTTGATGTTGCTTTAGAAGGTGCAAAATTACCCACAGCAGAGTTGTTGATTGCGAATCTTTTTATAGAATATATTGGGTATGCGTGCTTTCAGAAAACAGTAACACATATCAAACCCACTTATATTTCATGTACGATACAGATGAATGCAGATGGTACGTTTGTTTCGGATTCTCCATATTTGCAGGTATTCGACGATTTAGACAGTATTCATCAAACAATTGAAACAGAAGTTTTAATACAAAGTATGCAGGAAATCGGTTACCAGCAGATTGCATTAATGGAATATGTGTTGCCAAATGGAAAGAAATTGGTCAAAGTGGATTTCGTAAATAGATTTTTTATACGAAGCGCCGAAAAGACTAACACTTAGCCGCACAAAGGGAGATTGCCGCTTTGCGGCGTGCGGTAGGCGCAATTGTAAATTGTATGGCAAATCTTTTTGCCGTGCAGTATAATTGAGAGGGGAAAACGTGAAAGAATTTGATAAAACTTTCACAACTTATTTGTACATTGGAAAGGAATGGCGAAAACTATGAATATGAAAGAATATATTAACGAAGCGGAAGCGGCGCTGCTCCACACATATAACCGTTATCCCATTGTCTGGGATAGGGGAGATGGAATGTACCTCTATGATATTGAAGGGAAAAAATACCTTGATTTTGTATCTGGAATTGGTGTTTTTGCGCTGGGATACAATAATCAGGCATATAATGATGCGTTAAAAGCGCAGATTGACAAAGTGATTCACACCTCGAACTATTACTACAATATTCCGGCGATTGATGCGGCGAAGAAATTAAAAAAAGTATCAGGTATGGACAGAGTATTTTTTACAAACAGCGGTGCGGAAGCAGTGGAAGGCGCAATTAAGGCGGCGCGGAAATATGCCTTTTTGCGTGATGGACATACGGATCATGAAATTATCGCAATGCAGCATTCGTTCCACGGCAGGACAATGGGTGCGCTTTCTGTAACCGGGAATCCACATTACCGCGAGGCATTTGAACCATTAATTGGTAATATTCGTTTTGCTGATTTTAATGATTTTGACAGCGTAAAGGCGCAGGTGACAGATAAGACGTGCGCAATTATTATGGAAACGGTTCAAGGAGAAGGCGGCATCTATCCTGCTACAGAGGATTTCTTACGTCAGATACGGGCACTATGTGATGAAAAGGATATCTTATTGATATTGGATGAAATTCAGTGTGGTATGGGACGGACAGGCTTTATGTATGCATGGCAGCGCTTCGGTGTAAAACCAGATATTATGACTAGCGCAAAAGCAGTTGGCTGTGGTGTTCCGGTAGGGGTATTTTTAATGACGGAACGTGTAGCCCAAAACTCCTTGACAAGCGGCGATCATGGCACGACTTATGGTGGCAATCCGCTGGCTTGTGCGGCAATTTCCAAAGTGATGGATTTGTTTGATGAGCTAAAGATATTAGAGAATGTTCAGGAAAGTGGTGCATATTTATACGAAAAACTAGAATATTTTGCACAAAAACAGCAAGGTATTACGGCGCATAGAGGTATCGGCTTATTGCAGGGACTGGAGTTTGACAAGCCGGTAGGGGAGATTATTAATAAGGCAGTGGATAAAGGGCTTCTTTTAATTAATGCAGGAACTAATGTAATTCGTTTTATTCCGCCATTGATTGTTACGAAGAATGAAGTGGATGCTATGATGGAAATTTTAGAGTCTTGTATATATACCGCTTGACAGTTAAAATTTCAAAGTAACCCGTATGTGTAATACCAGCCATATACGTTTAACCAGTGCAGTATGGTAAAAACTGGCGTTATGTAGTGCAAATAGGCTCATTACACATGAGAGCGCTGGAGTAATATTGATTGATAATCCGTTATGGCAGATAGGAGAGTAGGAATGAGAGTCCATAAAATTAAAAGAAGACTGTGTGCTGTGATATTAACTCTGCTGATAGTGACAGGTGTAATTGTGGCAGCGGGCTTTGTTCAAAAAGAAAAAACAGACAATACGGTATTTGCCGACTTTGGACAAAAAAAAGAAACAATCGTTCTATGGTATACAGATGATGCGCTAACAGATTATCTAAACAGCAAAGCATTAGAATTTTACGATAGAACAGATATTCGAGTAGAAACAAAGCTGGTATCAGGTTTAGAATACTTAGAAGCGATTAATCGGGCGAGTATATCGGAGTCAGAAGCACCGGATTTGTATATAGTCAGCAATGATTCTTTGGAAAAAGCATATTTATCTGGTCTTGCAACAGAATTAACAGAAACGGCACTGGTTTCGCAGGAAGAAGGTTTTGGTCAGGCAGCAGTCAATGCAGTAACATATCAAGGGAAAATTGTTGGCTGTCCATTCTATTTTGAAACAAGCGCATTGCTCTACAATAAAACCTATCTTGAGCAGATTGCACAGACGGCGAATGAAAGTATGGCGGAATCCGCGGAGGAGGGCAGTGAAGCAGAACGAAATACGCAGATAACGTCGGAGGCGCTAATACCAGCGACGATTGCGGATATCTTAAATTTTGCAGACCAATATTCTACTCCGGAAAATGTAGAATATTTTTTCCGCTGGGATGTGTCGGATATTTTTTATAATTACTTTTTTATCGGCAATTATATTACTGTCGGCGGTGCGGCAGGAGATGACAAAAGTCATATTGATATTTATAATACAGAATCCATTGCAAGCCTTAAAGTGTATCAGGAGTTAAATCAATTCTTTTCCATTGACACCAAAGAAACAACATACGACACGATTATGCAGGAGTTTTTGGAGGGAAAAACGATTTATACGATTGCGACAAGCGACTGTATTAAGCGGCTGAATGAAGCAACAAAAAATGGTGCGTTTCCTTTTGAATATGGGATTGCCCAGCTTCCTGCGATTAATCAGGAACTTACAACGAGGGGAATGTCTGTTACGAATGCGCTTGTGGTAAACGGTTATTCCAGACATAAAGAGGCAGCAAATAAACTGATAGCGTATCTTGCCAAAGAAGCGAGCGGGGATTTTTATGAAATGACAGGAAAAATTTCCGCAGCAGAACAGCAAAATTATACAGAAGAGCATATCCAAGCTTTTGTGCGAAATTATGCAGAATCCGTTCCCATTCCCAAAATGGTGGAAACCAGTAATTTTTGGGTAGAATTGGAAATTTGTTTTGCAAAAGTATGGGGGGGTGCAGACGCAAATACACAGATTCGCACGCTTGCGGAGAAGATTGAAACACAGCTTGCAGGTGTCCCTGTTTCTAAGGAAGAACTAGAAGATCCTCAAGTAGAATTGCTTCCCGCAGTCGAGTACGAGGATAACGGAGAACTGCCAGAGGAATCTTAAAGAATTGATTTGTGTGCCAATTCCTTCTATCTTTAAATAATCCTATAATTGAGCAAATTTGAAATTTTACCAAAATTACTTAAAATGATTTAAAAGTAAAGACATCATCCCCTTTTGGGTGTATACTGTTTTCGTCACCAAAACAAATACCCAATAAAGGATGACGTCTTATGGAAAATAGTATATACCATTCAGATTTACTTTACAACTGTTTTAAAAAATTAAATTTATGTCGGATATTTCCGCAGACAACCATGAAGCACATCATGGCCATACTGATATCCGTCTTTTCTCTCGGATATCACGGAAAAACTATCGACTTTGAGAAATACAGTCCATGCCACCGTACTACTGTTGCCCATTTTCTTAATAAAGGAAAATGGGACGATGACACACTGGAAAATATACTCAAAAATACCATTGTCCAGTTTATCTACAGGGAAGCCCAGCGGTCTGGAAAGCCCGTATTCTGCATTGTGGACGATACCATCTCTTCTAAAACAAAGCCTTCGTCACGGGCTCTGCATCCGATCGAAGACGCGTATTTTCATCAGTCCCACCTGAAGGGAAGGCAGGATTATGGACATCAGGCTGTAGCTGTCATGCTCTCCTGCAACAACATCGTACTTAATTATGCCATCGTCATGTATGACAAGACAAAGTCAAAGGTAAAGATTGTGCAGGAAATTGCAGATGAACTGCCCGTGCCGCCAGTGATCTCATATTTTTTATGTGACAGCTGGTATACATGCAGCAGTATCATGGACACATTTATCAAAAAAGGCTTCTATACAATTGGTGCACTGAAAACGAACCGGATCCTATATCCCCACGGAATAAAACACAGGCTCAGTGAGTTTGCCCTGCATATACGGGAAACAGATTTCGCTGCCAGCATCGTGACCGTTGGCAGGCGGAAATATTATGTCTACCGGTATGAAGGAAACCTCAATGGCATTGAAAATGCCGTGGTACTGATCACTTATCCAAAGGATGCGTTTCATTCACCCAAAGCGCTAAGGGCTTTTATCAGCACGGATGTTTCATTAAGTACCCGGGAGATTCTGGATATATATGTGGAACGGTGGCCGGTGGAAGTATTTTTCCGTCAGTCAAAGAACAGACTGGCATTTGACAGATACCAGATCCGTTCAGCGAAAGGGATCCGCAGGTACTGGCTGCTGATGTCACTGGCACATCTGATAGCATGTACCGGTTGCGGTGAAACCATGTCCTTTGAGGACGGATATGCGTTTATCTGTAGCCACATTCAAGAGGAGCGAATCCGTTACATCTATCAGTGTGGAGCGAAGCACGTCCTTTTTGAGGATGTCTTTGCTTTGGTAGCTTAGGGTTATTGTGCAATTTTCTGAATTTGCTCATTTATAGGTTATAATACGATTGGTGAACTGAATGTGATGGATTATGCGGAAAAATCTAAGGAGTCTTATTCGATGAAAAAAATGGAGAATGATAAAAAACAGACGATTATGATATTAGAAGATGATGAGGATTTGGCAGAAGGGATCAGCCTGTCTTTGAACAGCAAGGATTTGGAATTTATTCTTTGCAGGACAATTGCGGAAGCGAAGGACAGGCTGCAGCAGAGGGCATTTGACCTGCTTATCTTTGATATTAATCTGCCGGACGGAAGCGGCCTGGAGTTTTGCAGAGAAATACGCAGATTAAGTAAAGTGCCGATTGCATTACTGACAGCTAAAGATATGGAACTGGATATTGTGAAAGGTCTGGAGTGCGGAGCAGATGATTATATCACGAAACCATTCAGCCTGATGGTACTTCGGGCGAGAATACGGGCATTACTCCGGCGGAATATAGGAGAACAGCAATCAGAGTATCGAGATGGCATATTCCAATTTTGTTTTGACACAATGGAATTTTATAAAGAAGGAAACTCCATTGAACTCAGCAAAACCGAACAGAGAATCTTGTACTTGCTGGTTTTTAATGCCGGGCAGATTTTAACAAGGGAACGCTTACTGGAATGGGTTTGGCCGGATGGAACAGAATATGTGGAAGATAATGCTTTATCGGTAGGGATTCGCCGCCTTCGGGATAAACTGGAGGATGTGCCGTCGAAACCGGTTTATATCAAGACTGTTTATGGAAAAGGCTACAAGTGGGAGAGATTTTGATGAGAGGATATATAGTATTGGCGGCAGTTATGCTGGCGGTATGTGCCATAGTCTGCACGTTATTATGTCATCATATTCAAAAAAAGATGGAAGTGACATATCAGAATTTATTGCAGAGGCTGGACAGGTCTATCGGAGGGGAGATTCAGGATACGGCATATGATGAATCAATGGATACGGCGGTCATGGAGCGTTTGAACAGAATTGTCCAGATATCCGGAATGAATCAGGGAAAAGCAGAGAAAGAACGGGATATTATAAAATCTCTGATTTCTGACATCTCGCATCAAGTAAGAACTCCTCTTACAAATATTATGCTGTATGTGGGACTTCTTAAGGAACAGGATCTGGACAGCGATACAGAGCTTTTGGTGGATAAAATTGGGAAACAGTCTGAAAAGCTGGAGTTCTTTATGAAAGAACTGGTGAAATCATCCTATGCCGAGCAGGAAATGATTTCCATATATCCGAAAATAATGAGTGTGGAAGAAATCCTGCATACGTCTTGTCAGATAGTGGAATTGGCTGCTTTAAAAAAGAAAATTAATATTGTGCAGGAAGAAACCGATGTTCTGTGTTATGCCGATAAAAAGTGGACAACAGAGGCTCTTGGAAACGTTCTGGATAATGCGATAAAATATTCTCCAGAAAATTCACAGATAAAGGTGAAGGTGGTTCCATATGAATCTTTTGTCTGTATTCAGGTTCAGGATCAGGGGTGCGGGATTAAGGAGGAAGAACAGGGGATGATCTTTGAGAGGTTTTACCGTTCTGAGTCTGTAAGCAATGAGCCGGGATTTGGAATTGGGCTCTATCTGGTGAGAGAAGTGTTATCGAAACAGGGAGGATATGTAAAGATAAAATCAAAAATCGGCAAAGGCACCACAGTCCAGTTATATTTATCACGTTATGAAGTGCCGGTCAAAATATACCATAGGAATTTACCAACGCAGCCAGATTAGGGCTGCGTTTAAAATGTGTCAAAACTGTCACCTTCACGAAAGATTTGAGAAAGAATCCTTTGGTATTCTATGCAGGGAACGAGAAAAGTAATTAAATTTCGAAGAAAGAAGGGATGTTTATATGAACATATTGGTTACGGAAAATCTTAAAAAATATTACGATATGGGAGAAGTCCAGGTAAAGGCGCTGGACGGAATCAGTCTTTCGATTCAAAGCGGAGAGTTCCTTGCAATCGTGGGAAGTTCTGGCAGTGGAAAATCTACGCTTCTGCATATGCTTGGCGGGCTGGATAATCCTACTTCCGGGAGAGTGGTGGTAGATGGCCAGGATATTTCTAAAATGTCGAAGGATGAACTGACGATATTCCGCAGACGGAAGATTGGATTTGTATTTCAAAATTATAATCTGCTTCCGCTTATGAATGTATATGAAAATATTATTTTGCCCATTAAGTTAGATGGCATTCAGCCTGACCGGGAATATGTGGGGCAGATTATTGCAATGTTGGGGCTGAAGGAAAAGAAATACGCTATGCCGAATCAGTTATCTGGCGGTCAGCAGCAGAGAGTGGCATTGGCTAGGGCCTTAGCGGAAAAACCTGCCATCATTCTTGCTGATGAACCAACCGGGAATTTGGACAGCCGCACCAGCCAGGATGTTTTAGGCTTAATAAAAACTACCGGGAGACGGTTTGGGCAGACAATCGTGATGATCACGCATAATGAAGAAATCGCGCAGATGGCAGGCAGGATCATACGTCTTGAGGACGGAAAAATCTGTGGAGGTGAAGATGGCTATGCTGAAAGTGCAGAATAAAAAAATAATTGACGAGATTGCAGGACGGACTTATAAAGCAAATAAAAAACGAAATTTTCTTACCGTTTTCGCTATTCTTTTGACTACGTTTTTGATTACGATTATCCTGGCAGTCGGTATGAGTTACTGGAACACCATATCAGAGCGTCAGATTCGGATGCAAGGAATGGATTATGACATTGAGTTAAGTGAGCCGAGAGAGGATCAGGTTGAAAAAATCCGTTCCATGGATAAGGTAAAATATGCCGGCATCGCCGTAAAGTGTGCGATTCTGGAGCAGTATCAGGAGAAATTACTGGATAAGACAAGACTCTACTGGCTGGACAAAATCTGTTGGGAAAAGCAGACTGTTCCAGCATTAGAAAATACCAAGGGAAACTACCCGGAAAATGAAAATGAGATTATGCTGGGGAGAAATACGCTGAAAGCGATGGGTATCCAAAATCCGGAAATAGGAATGAGGATTCCTGTAACCTATTTTACATTAGAAGAAGGTTCAAATGAGAAACGCCTGGAGAAAGAATTTATTCTCAGTGGATGGTATACGGATTACACCGGAGTAACGAGAGGTTATATATCAAAAGATTTTTTTGAGGAAACCGGTGTGAAACAGACGGATTTTACACAGGGCTCTTTAAAAATCTCACTGAAGAATCCGTTGTATTCTGAAAAAGGCATTACGAAAATGCAGGAGGAAATTGTTCTGGACAGAAACCAATACCTTTCTGCTGATTATGATACGATTTCACATTTTCTCATGATGGCTGCCGGGCTGGCTGTTCTGCTGGTTATGATTTTTATTAGCGGATATCTGTTTATCTATAATACCATGTATATTTCGATCTCAAAAGATATCCGGTATTACGGTCAGCTTAAAACGGTCGGGATGACATCTGTCCAATTAAAAAGAATGATTTATCAGCAGGCAGTTTGGAACGCTATGGCAGGGATTCCTTTTGGACTGCTTCTGGCTGCTGCTGTTGCGAAAATAGTAATTCCACGGTTATTGCATATTGTAAATCCTGTGATTGCCGCAGGCGATGTTGTACCAGCGAAGATATGGGTATTTCTGGTCGGAGGATACTTTGCGTTTTTAACGGATCTAATGAGTTGCAAAAAACCGGCAAAGATAGCGGGAGACTGCTCTCCGGTTGAAGCCATCCGATATACTGTTGGTTCAGGTAAGAGAAAAAATCGCAGACGGGAAAGCGGCGGGATCTATTCGATGGCGGTACAGAATATGTTCCGGGATAAAAAACAGGCGGTTATTATTTTTACATCCTTTGTGATTGCCATATCCATATTTATGGTTGTAAATATGATCATCCGTGAAAATGATGCGGAGCGTATTCTGAATGAAGTTTATCCTTATGATATCCAGTTTAAAAATGAGACAACGCTTGACGATGACAGGCAGCAGTTTATTTCGGCGGATAAGATATCCCGGGTAGAAGCGATAGAAGGTGTAAAAACGGTAAGTAAAGTGACTTCTGAAGAAGTGATAGTCCCTTATCAGGAAGAGGTTTACGAAGACTATTTCAAAGAGTTGTATCAGTCAAGATATAGTCCGGGGAATTATGAAGAAGATATGGAATTATACCGGCAGAAACCCGAGCATGGTTATTTTGCGCCTCGTTTTATCAGTGTAGATGAAAAAGGTTTTGAAATCTTGAATGAAGGGCTGGGAAATATTCTGGATCAGGATGATTTTGAACAGGGAAAAATCGCTGTGGCTTCCAAATATTTTACAGAGGGAGATAATGGAATGACCGGAAAAACGGTACGGTTTTATTTCCTAGATGAGACAGGGGAGAAAAAGGAGCATACCATCCAGATAGCGGCCGTAGGGGACGGCTATATAAATCCAGCGAATTTTAGCGGGGGCAGTGTACCGGATTTGATTGTCAGCGAAAAATATGCGAAGGAAATCAGGGGTGAACTTTTTACCGAATTGATTAATGTGGAATATGAAGAAGCATATGCAAAAGAAACCGAAGAAAAAGTCAGGGATGTTTTTAAAGATGATAAGAAAATTTCTTATGAGTCAAAACTGGAACGGTACACGGAGATGAAGAACACAGAAAACCAGGTAACTGTATTGGGCAATAGCGTTGGATTCATTATTGCGGTTCTGGCAGTGTTGAATTACCTGAATACGATAGCGGCGAGTGTACAGAACCGTTCGAGGGAATTTGCGGCGCTGGAGAGTATTGGAATGACAGCTGGACAGATCAGGAAAATGTTAAGAACGGAGGGGATTGGATATGCTGTGGTCTCGATCTTCTTATCGTTCATAACAGGGCTTCCAGTCAGCTATATTGTCTTTGATATGACGGCTGCTTACAGGATTTCGTTTACGGTTCCGTGGATAAGGAATCTTATATTACTTGGCATTGTGCTTATCTTGTGTATGACGGCTCCTGTACTTATCTACCAAAGGACGCAGGGGCAAAGCATTATTGAGCGGCTTAGGAGTTGTGAAGATTAGTGGTATAAATAAGCCAAGACATTCGGAATTTACATTTCATTAATGTATATACACCACTTTACAACTTTATAAATGATACCCTTGTTTCTGAATCAACTGTTTTAAGGCATTTATTAAGGCATTT
>VSNQ01000093.1 GCA_009774395.1 Lachnospiraceae bacterium | reverse complement strand
ATAATACATATACCAAAATCAATATTCTAAATATAAAATCTTATTATATTTACCTATTATAAAACTTAAACAAATCTATTCCATTTAAAACATCTTACTACCAATAATATTGTTATCAAAAATGTTACTATTCACAGCCAATGTAATACTTAACCCTTCTACCCCCTGATCCGCATTAGAAAATATCTGGCAATTCAAGTTTTTGCACAACCGAGTTTCGGTCAGAAATGCCTTAAGTAAATAACATTGATTCACAGCTTCTCGTTGTGGATAGTAACTTTTACTTCTTAAAAACTTTCTAAATCGTTTTATATATTATCACATAATATGCAAAAAATCAATAAAAAGTTTGTCTTTTTATAGGCAATTTATACCAGTAAAAATTATGCTGCAAAAAGATTGCCTTTCCACAGCATAATTTTTATCAATCATTTCAAAGATTTTCGACTTTTTAGAACTGGTTGTGGGCTTTTATTTTATCTGTCCCTCCAGCACATTTTTTGCTTCTGCAATTGCCTTGTCAATGCCTTCTGGATTCTTACCGCCTGCTTGCGCCATATTGGGACGTCCACCGCCGCCACCGCCGACAAGGGAAGCAATTCCTTTGATTAGATTGCCTGCATGAGCGCCTTTTGCCATTGCGCCTTCTGTTGCCATTGCAATTAGGTTGACTTTCCCCTCTAGGCTGGATGCTAGAACAACGACTCCCTCTCCTAATTTTACTTTGAGTTGGTCGCCTAGATCCCGTAACCCGTTCATATCAACGTTATCCACTTTTGCTGCGAGAAGCTGCACATCTTTTACAGGCACTATCTGGTTCATTACGTCGCCAAGGGCATCTTTTGCCGCCTTGCTTTTTAAAGACTCATTCTCACTTTGCAGTGCTTTTAGTTCTGCCATTAAGTGCTCTAATTTTTCTGTTAGTCCTGCTGTCGTTGATTTTACGATTTTCGCACTTTTTTCTATCGTCTGTTCTAAGTCTTTGTAATAGCGAAATACACCATTTCCGGTAAGTGCTTCGATTCTTCTGACATTGGCAGACACACTGCTTTCCGATAATATCTTAAATGCCATAATTGCACCGGTGTTGGAAACATGTGTTCCGCCGCAAAGTTCCGTTGAAAAATCACCCATTTTTACAACGCGCACAACCTCTCCATATTTTTCTCCAAACAGTGCCATTGCACCCGTTTTCTTTGCTTCCTCTATGGACATATTTTGTGTTTCTACAAGAATATTATTGGCAATCTGATCCATTACCATCTGCTCTACTTTAGCAATTTCTTCCGCTGTCATCGCTTGATAATGTGTAAAGTCAAAACGAAGCCTATCTTCGTTTACAAAAGAACCTGCCTGCTTTACATGGCTTCCAAGCACCGTAATTAATGCCTTTTGCAAAAGATGCGTTGCACTGTGATTTTTGCAGGTGTCTGCACGCTTTGCTTCATTAACTCGAAGCTCTACGGATTCACCGACTTTAAATACGCCTTTTGTTACAATTCCAATATGACCGATTTTGCCGCCGAGCAGCTTTATAGTATCTTTTACTTCAAACTCTGCTTCTTTGCACGTAATAATACCCGTATCTGCTTCTTGTCCGCCCATGGTTGCATAAAATGGCGTTTCATCAACAATAATCGTTCCTGCCTGCCCGTCTGTTAATGCCTCCACAATTTCGTCTTCTGTGGTAAGAACTGATATCCTGGAAGTATGGCTCAGTCTGTCATAGCCGACAAATTCACTCGTAATAGATGTATCAATCGACTCATATACAGTTACATCAGTGCCCATATAATTTGTTTCTTTACGAGTAGTACGGGCAGTTTTTTTCTGTTCCTGCATTGCGTTCTGGAAACCGTCCATATCTACCTGTATTCCTTTTTCTTCAAGAATTTCCGTTGTTAAATCAATTGGGAAGCCATACGTATCGTAGAGTTTAAATGCATCTTCTCCCAAAAGAACTTTTTTATTCTCTTTGTTTAACTTTTCTTCCATTTCTGTAAGAATACTAAGCCCCTGATCGATTGTCTTACTGAACTTTTCTTCCTCCTGAATCAACACATTAAAAATAAAGTCCTTATTTTCCTCTAATTCTGGATATCCGTCTTTGCACTCTGCAATAACCGTTTCCGCTATTTTCGTTAAAAACTTACCTTTAATATTTAAAAGTCTTCCATGTCTTGCTACACGGCGAATCAGTCTTCGCAGCACATATCCTCTGCCCACATTTGATGGCAAAATACCATCCGATATCATAAATGTAGCAGAACGCATATGGTCTGTAATCAAGCGGATAGAAACATCTGTTTTCTCCTCTTTTTGATATTCTACACCAGCTACTTCGCAGATTTTATCGCGAATCGCTTTCATCGTATTGATATCAAATACACTTTCAACGTCCTGCACTACTACTGCTAAACGCTCCAATCCCATCCCTGTATCAATATTTTTCTGTGCAAGTTCCTCATAATGTCCGTGTCCATCACCGTCATATTGGGTAAAGACATTATTCCAAACTTCCATAAAACGATCACAATCGCATCCAACCTTACAATCTGGTTTTCCACAGCCATATTCAATGCCCCTGTCATAATAAATTTCTGAACAAGGCCCGCAGGGACCTGCACCATGCTCCCAGAAATTATCACACTCTCCCGTTTCCGGGTCACGGTAAAAGCGTGTTATTTTCTCTGCTGGCACACCAATCTGCTCTGTCCAAATCCGAAACGCTTCCTCATCTTCACAATAAATGGATGGATAAAGCCGCTCTGGATCAAGCCCAACAACCTTTGTAAGAAACTCCCAGCTCCATGTCAAAGATTCTTTCTTAAAATAATCTCCAAAAGAGAAATTTCCAAGCATTTCAAAAAAGGTAAGATGCCTTGCAGTTTTACCAACGTTTTCAATATCACCTGTACGAACACATTTTTGGCATGTTGTCATACGACGTCTAGGCGGAATTTCCTGTCCTGTAAAGTATGGCTTTAATGGTGCCATACCAGAATTAATAATCAATAAACTGTTGTCGTTATGTGGCACCAGTGAATAGCTTTTCTTAGCCAAATGATCTTTACTTTCAAAAAACTCAAGGAACATTCTTCTGAGCTCATTTACACCATAGTTTTTCACGTCTATTCCTCCAAACTTTCATCAATATCAAATATAAATGTATTGTTTAAAAATCAAATTTATCTGCAAAATACGCATCCAGTTCATCAATTTTCACACGCACCTGTTCCATAGAATCACGGAAACGCACCGTTACAGACTGATCTTCCTCCGACTCAAAATCATATGTAACACAGAATGGCGTGCCGATTTCATCTTGACGGCGGTATCTCTTGCCGATATTTCCTCTCTCATCAAACTCACAGTGATATTTCTTAGAAAGCTGTGTGTAGATCTTCTCTGCTCCCTCATTTAACTTCTTACTTAATGGAAGCACACCAATCTTTACTGGAGCAAGTGCAGGATGGAAATGCAGTACCGTTCTCATATCCCCTTCACCGAGATCTTCTTCATCATAAGCACCGCATAGCACAGCAAGAAAAAGTCTTTCCACGCCAAGAGAAGGCTCAATTACATAAGGAATATATTTTTCACGTTTCTCATCATCAAAATAGCTCATATCCTGACCTGAAACATTTTGATGCTGCGTTAAATCATAATCTGTTCTATCCGCAATTCCCCACAATTCTCCCCAGCCAAACGGGAATAAATATTCGATATCAGTCGTTGCCTTAGAGTAGAAGGATAATTCTTCCTTTTCATGATCGCGAACTCTCATTTCCTCCTCCTTCATGCCAAGACTCTTTAAGAAATCAATGCAATACTGTTTCCAATATGCAAACCATTCCAAATCTGTATCTGGCTCACAGAAAAACTCCATCTCCATCTGATCAAACTCCCGCACACGGAAAATAAAGTTCTTCGGCGTAATTTCATTGCGGAAAGATTTTCCAATCTGGCAGATGCCAAAAGGAATCTTCTTTCTTGAAGTTCTCTGTACATTTTTAAAATTTACAAAAATACCTTGTGCCGTTTCTGGTCTTAAATAAACTGTATTTTTAGCATCTTCTGTAACACCTTGAAATGTTTTAAACATCAAATTAAATTGACGGATTTCCGTAAAATTATGCTTGCCGCAAGTCGGACATGGAATTTGATATTCCGCAATAAATGACTCCATCTTTTTCTGATCCCATCCATCTACAGAACCATCCAGCGCAATCTGCTTATCCTCCACAAAACTTTCAATCAATTGATCCGCACGAAAACGTTCATGGCACTCCTTACAATCCATTAATGGATCCGAAAAACTGCCTAAATGCCCCGATGCAATCCAAGTCTGTGGATTCATCAATATTGCACAATCGACACCAACATTATAAGGACTTTCCATGACAAATTTCTGCCACCATGCTTTTTTAATGTTATTCTTGAGTTCTACGCCGAGATTGCCGAAATCCCATGTATTGGCAAGCCCTCCATATATTTCAGAGCCTGCATAGACAAATCCTCTTGATTTCGCCAACGCGACGATTTTTTCCATCGTTTTTTCCATTGTAACTTCTCCTCACCTTTCCTATTTTCTTTTTATCAAGAAAGAAAACATTTCTTCCCCTTAATCATAAATATTTCATACGAAACGGATAAATATACTGACGAACGTTAAGATTTTCCAATTTCTGCACAGCCCATATTGCATAAGCGGGCAATACGTGCTGTGCAGAAAGGAAAATCTAATCGTTCGTGAGTATAAAACAACTTAAAAATACTATATTCTCTAACCTATTACCAAATTACTTAAATACTATCACACTCAAACCATTTTTCAAATTAATATCTGCACTTTTTTTACTGACTGTCGACACGCCATCACTGATATAAAGAATATCTCCAAAACAGTTAATTCGCATAGCTTCCACTGCCTGTTGTGTCTGATCTGGATCATCTGCCTGTGATTCTTGGTTTTCGCCTTCATTTTGAACTTCCTGTGGTTCTGCCAAAGGCTGAACTTCATCTTCATGCCCTGTCAACTCTAAAATCACAATATGTTTTTCACCCATGCTTAGTAACCCTGGTTTTGAAATCGTGTCTGTCCCATCCCCTTTCGAAGAAACAGACTGTAATGTCATATCCAAATTAAAGCCAGCTTCATTTGCTCCTTGAATTGTACCCGCGAAAAAATTCTCACCATTAAATTCTGCATATGCATGATAATCTTCAAATTCCATCTCTACAGTTACAGAAGTGCCTGCTGTTTCGCATTTTTTAAGGGATACTTCTCCAGATTGCGGCTGCTTTGCATACTCAGCAATAGACTCTTCGATCATCGCCTTTAAACCTGCTACATCATAATAATCCTCACCGAATTCCTCTATAATTTTACTATGAATTTTCCCATTTTTCTCTACCGAAATCGATGTCACCAATTCGTCTTTGCTTTTCTTGCTGCCTGTTCCTTTCCCACTGCTCCCATTATTGTTATTCAGTGTCTTATCTCCACATGCAGTTAATACAAACACGCAAATACACAAAAGAATTGCTGATAAAGTTTTTGTTTTCATTTTTTTATTCATAACAATCTCCATATTTTATTTTATAAAAATTTTAGTATTATAAATTCCTTGCGTTTTATTATAACGAAATTACTTGATATTTTCAAGTATTTCAAGGCTTTTAAAATTTTTATCCCGCAATCTTTTGCATACATTGCTGCTAAAATGCGCAAGTTCCTCCAGAATTTGACCTTCCAAACGAAAGGAAAATAACTTTTCAACGGGAGTTCTCATTATGTAATCAATCGTATAAATAGCGGTTTCACTCAATCCACTTGTTGACGTTATCTGCGGGAATTCTCCATTTATCATAATGGATTTCAATTCAAATACACACTGCACCAACCGATTATCAAAATGTTGTGATGTCAATGCACGCAGCGACTGATATAATAATTTCAACATTCCTGTTTCGTCATTGTTTTCCCTTGTATAATAATCACATACTTCCAGAAAATACATACCATAGTAAGCTCCTACAAAGTCCTGCCGCAATTCTTCAAAATAATTTGAAATCTCTGCCTCGGACATATTATAGGAGCTTCTGCCGGCAAATAACCGGAATACGCCAAAGGAAAAGGGGTTCGTCGGAGCCATCAAACGACTGTTTGTTTTTCTTGCACCTCTTGCAAACGCCACAATCTTTCCCCGCTCTTTTGTAAGTATGACAACTCTCTTGTCATATTCCCCGATTGGCTCCGCTTTGATAACAATCCCTGTTACTGTTACAAACTCCTGCATACCCAAACTCACGTATTTCTCCTGCCTTGCTCTCGGCACTTTCTACGGCGGTCTGTTCCTTATATGCCAAATAATCGCGCACCTGCCCTGTCCGCATAAATTGGCTCCATCTTTCCTCGTACATCTATATTCATACCCTTTCTGCACTGCTGTTTATAGTGACATCAGCAATCAATGAAATGTCCACACTTAATAGAATGTACTTATGTCATAAATTTATGCATATAATCTTATGCCATTACCATGGAGTCCTGCCAAACTGCAACACATCAAGACAGATACATGTTTATTGTTCTTTGGAATCATAACCAAAATTTTTAATCAGTAAATCACTGTCACGCCAGCCTTTTTTCACTTTTACCCAGAGCCTAAGATTCACGTGCTTTTCTAATAAATCTTCTATTTCTGGACGTGCCAATGTACCGATTTTCTTGAGCATAGAACCGCCTTTACCAATAATAATTCCTTTATGGGAATCCCGTTCACAAATAATTGTAGCATCTATCTCTACTAATTTCTTATCGTATTTCATAGCCTCTATGGTAACAGCCACTCCATGCGGAATCTCCTCATCAACGTTGCGAAGCACTTTTTCACGGATTAACTCTGCTACAATCTGACGTGTGGGCTGATCCGTAATCGTATCTTCATCATAAAAGGCCTCTCCATACGGAAGATATTTCAAAATCTGTTCAATTAATACCTGCGTATTATCCGCCTTCAGTGCTGATACTGGCACCACCTCCGCAAAATCAAGTTCTTTGCGATAAACATCAATATACCCCAAAAGCTGCTCTTTTTTCACAGTATCAATTTTATTGATAACTAGAATAATGGGTGTAGAAACTTTTTTTAACTGTTCTATAATATGCCTCTCACCTGCGCCGATATAATCCGTAGGCTCTACCAGCCACAAAATAACATCCACATCCTGAAAACTCTTTTCTGCCACGTGCACCATATAATCGCCCAGCTTATTCTTTGCCTTGTGGATTCCTGGCGTATCAACAAATACAATCTGTCCCTCTTTGGACGTATAAACTGTCTGAATACGGTTTCTAGTAGTCTGTGGTTTCTTTGAAGTTATAGCAATTTTTTGACCTATTAGACAATTCATCAATGTCGATTTTCCAACATTGGGTCTGCCAATCAATGCAGCAAAGCCTGATTTATATTTTTCCTCCATGTTCAGAACTCCTCCATATTGATTAGTGAAACAATGGTTCTATCTTTTGGAACATCTCTTTATTTTCCTCAATAGACTGCCCATTTCCGACAACACATACTGCCCCCTCATGAATCACAGTATCAATATAATTGGCAAGTTTTCGGATATCCTCTTGTGTACAATTTAACAATTCGTCACGCTCTTGTTGTATTTTTTTGATATCACGATTTGTCATATATGCACCTGAAGAACGTGCACCTTTTGAAAATGGTGTTAGTGGTGTATCCAAATCACTAATAGCTCCGATAATATATTTGGTCATCGTTTTTTCATCTGCCGTAAAGTTTCTCAAATAATCACCTATTTTTTCAAAGACATCCACTGTTTTCTTTAAATTTGGATCACGATAGGATACAAAATAACTGTCACCAATACTGCCGAAATCACACATACAACCATATGCGCCGCCTTTCACACGAATATTAGTCCAAAGATACTCATACCCCAAAATTACTTTTAATGCCATCAATGCCCCTGTATACGCATAGTCTGTATTTTTTCGGAAGTTTCCAGCACGACAAACATACTGAATCTGCGCCGATGTTGCAAATGCTTCATTTTTCTTTTTCGGTTCCATATGAATGCGTTCTTTCTGTACTGCATCATCGAATAATTGTGCTTTTAATTTTGGAACCAATGGAACAATCGCTTGATAACCGTCTTCTTTTGCTGTAATATCCACCATAATATTTTCAGGTCGGAAAATACAATGAATTAATTGTGTCAGCTTTTCAATTAAATCCATTTTATTCTTTTCATAATTGGCTGTTATATTCTCCAACAGCCGATAACAAGGGATTCCGCTTATAAGTTCAGAAACTGCCGCTGTTTCGCTAAAATACGACATAGCCCTTCTTGCCGCAATGGAGTGCCCTGCGGAAGCCATATTTCCCTGCATTCTGGACTTCATTTCCTCCAATATTTCCAAGATTCTGCTCTCGTCTGCCAAACTTGATGTGGTTATAATCTCAGCAAGCAGACCAAACGCTGCTTCTAACTCCTCATAAATCGCCTTAGTACGAACTTCAAATGATAATTGATAATCTTCAAAATTATTGGCATCAATATAAATATTTACATAACTGGATATATCGCCTGTATGAATATTAATTTCATTGTAAAGCGCACCATAGTCATAACTCTTAGTGTTTACAAAACCTAAAATATTTTTCAGAATCCCCGCATAAGCAAACAATTCTTTCGGAACATTGGAAATATCAAACATTAACCGGACATAACCAATACCGTTTGTTTCTATATTGTGGAACAGCACCTTTGTCCCATTAATTTCCCGCACTTCATTGATAAAACCGTCTGCTTCCTTTTTCAAATCCTCACGTTTCAACATAGGAATCTTTGCTTTATCCTCTGGCGAATCCTCCGTTTCCTGATATTCCCGAAGTGCTTTGGATTCTGCAATAATCTGTCTGCGCTGCTCGTCCGTTAGACTTTCCTTATATGCCTGCAGTTTTTCTGCAAGTTCTTGTTCTGTCTTAGCCGTCAAGCCTTCTTTTGGTGATACCACGAGTATAGATTTGTGATTATTTTGAATTAGATACTTTTCGATTAATTGCTCAAAATAATCTGTATCAATCTTCGCCTTTAAATCTTTCAAGACTTCCACTGTTTCAAGCATATCAAACGGCATATTGTCATTATACAGCCAAGATTCCAACATCCAGATGCCATACATCAATCCTTTCGGATAAGAACCAAAATCTGCTTCACGATACTTAAATTCATAATAATTTAATCCGGCAAGCAGCGACTTTTTATCTATTCCCTCTTTTACCAGACGCTTTAACTCGTCCTCTATTGTTGCAACAAATTCATCTTTTTGATTATCATTGGCATTTTTTGCTACAATTGAGAAAATCGGCTGATAAATACCGTTGCTATATTCTGTATAAACCTCTGTTCCGATATTTTTGTGGATCAGTGCAAGCTTTAACGGTGCCGCAGAAGCCGAGCCAAGCGCATTTTCCAAAATCTGCATTGCAAAACAAAGTTCTTTGTCAAGAGCCGTACCAACTACTATATTATAAGATAAATACGTATTATTATCTAAGGATTCCCCTTCCATAATCGGGTATTCTTTGTGTATTGTAACCGGCTTATCAAACGCTTTCTGCATTTTAATCGTAGAATCTATCTCCAGCCTGTCAAATTTACTTAGATAATGTTCATCTATCCATTCCAGTTTTTCTGCCATATCCATATTTCCATACAAATAAATATAACTGTTAGAAGGATGATAATATCTACGGTGAAAATCCAAAAATTGCTCATAGGTAAGTTCCGGAATTACTTTGGGATCACCGCCTGATTCTACACCATATATGGTATCGGGGAACAGCGAATTCATCATTTCCCTGTCGTTTACTTCATCAGGAGAGGAAAATGCACCTTTCATTTCATTATATACAACACCATTATAAGTCAATGGACTGTCTAAATCCTCCATCTCATAATGCCAGCCCTCCTGCATAAAAATTTTCTTTTCCTGATAAATATTAGGATAAAAAACTGCGTCTAAATACACGTGCATTAAATTCTGAAAATCTTTATCGTTACAGCTTGCCACCGGATAAACCGTTTTATCACTGTAAGTCATAGCATTTAGAAAGGTATTTAACGAACCTTTTACCAATTCCACAAATGGGTCTTTTACAGGAAATTCTTTGGAACCGCAAAGCACAGAATGTTCAATAATATGCGGTACACCTGTCGAATTTTCCGGCGGTGTGCGAAATCCTACCGCAAATACCTTATTTTCGTCATCATTGCTTAAAAGCGCCACTCTTGCACCTGTTTTCTTGTGACGCAGCAGAATTCCCTCTGACTGAATATCTTTGATTTTCCTACTTTCCACCAATTCGTATGCCTGTAATTCTCTCCATGATTTCATTCTATCAATAACTCCCTTCGTTTATAATTTCCGATTCCAATTTATATGCTTATCATCATTAACGCCAGTTTCGAGATGGCAATATCTTCAACCTGCACGGTTTTTGCCTTAACTGCTTCCCGCTGTCCCACGTAAAACTCCGAAAAAGAATATGCCTTATGCACCCATTTTTCTTTCTGTCTGCCGCCAAACCCATTTTTTTTCACAAGATAAAAAACCCTCACTGTCAACTTTAACTGCTCAAATATCCGATAAGAAAATTCCTCCTTAGAAACATCCAGCAAGTGTTCAATTAATTTCCGGTTTAAATCTGTTTCCTTTGCAAAATATGCACTGATAATCGCTTTGAGTTTAAATGGCACGTCCGCTCTATCTAACATTTCGGCATAACTTAACTCTTTTCCAATATAAATCGTATTAATATCCTGTATTATATACTTAAAATCGTCATTGTTTCTATATTCTGCCATCCGCATAATCCTCAATGTAACTGATGCTATTTGCAGAAAGCTTGATAACTTCCCGCACTTCTTCCTCATCAATATCCAATTCTTCGGCAACTTCTTTGGTTGTTACTTTGCGAAGCAGATTTTCATACAATTCTTTTGCCTTGTCATTGACATCATTTACCTTGTTCAGCACCGCCTCGTCAAACTGTTGGTTGTCCGTACTCTCAGCAATATGCTGTTCCATCGCATCCATAATCATTTTTGCGACAAAGCCATCTACTTCATCAATGGATTCTATGCAATCCAGCATTGTCACTGCTGCAGCAACTGCGACATTGCCCTCGCCGATTAAATCTTCCACCAGCACGCCCTGTCCCGCATACAGCTTGGAAATTTCAACCACCTGCGGAAGATATATCTCTATTAATTTCTCCTGCGCCATTTTATCCTTTGCCAGTGCAGACATGGTAACAGCCCGTTTCTCCCCGTCAGATACAGATACTAGCTCCTTTAAATCTGCAAGATACATTTCAAGGAAATTCACATCTTCACGCGAAAGCAGCTCCTCAAAATCCTCCTCGGATTCCAGTGGCACATCAATTCCAATAGAATGCTTCCTAAAATAATCATGTATTAATGCAAGTTGTCCCTCGCCAAGCTGCCAATCGGCATACGCTTCCCGAACCTGATCGCTTGTCAGCATATTTCCTTGCAGCCGCGCTGTTTCACGAAGCTGTTCCAAGATACTTGCAAATGTATGCTGATTTAATTCCATACCGCTTTTCCAATCCTTTCCCTATCTGTGAAACCGTAACGCCTTTTAAATATCAGCCGCCTAATTGTACTTTGCAATGATTCCATTATAATCCATTTCTCATAGAATTGGTTTCACACTGATTTTAACAGTATACACCATCTTATAAAAAATTGCAAACATTAGTTTGTAAATTTTAAAATTTTTTGAAACAATTCCTTCTTGAACTTTACCCTATACTGCAAAGTCCATAAGAAAAAAATAAATGGTCACACAATTTTATTTCACATGCGTATGCGTAAATAAATGGTCTTGGCAGTATTCATAATTTCCGTTGCATTTCGAGCAGAACCGAAACTCTGCTTCGGGATTATCTTCACTGTTTTTCCCACATATTGCACACTTATGCTTTGAGATAGACACAGGTCTTGCCTTGCGTGTTTCTCTGTTAAAATCCCGCCGCCGTTTTACTTGCCTTGGTGATATACGCATTCCAATCTGTGCACTGCGTGTCATTAAGAAAAAGACTACAAAATTCAATAAAGAAGTTCCAATAACAATTCTTCCAATAATAGGACTTTGTATCAAGTCAACCAACAGCAAAATCCCATATGCAATCCCCATCCACTTTACTTTTATTGGAATAATAAACATCAAAAGCACTTGCACTTCTGGAAACGTAACGGCAAAACCAAGGAAAATTGACATATTGATATAGTAGGTACTAAAACTTTGCGAAATAATTGCGAAATAGTACGGCGCGCCATATAACTGAATACTTGCATTTAAGCCAACTGCGGGTATATAGCTGACTGCCATTAACAAAAAACTACCCAATACCGTAAAAAACATCCCCATAAACAAGTATACATTGTAATAGAAAACCCCCCACGTTCGTTCTAAGTTTGTACCAATAGAATAATAAAAATACAACATAATAATCGTCCAAAAATCTAAACGTGTCGGTGGAATTAAAATCCATGTAAATAATCTCCAAACCTGCCCATGCAATATTAGATATGGATTCAAAGTCAAATAATTTAAAAATGAACTATTTATCAAAGAAATCAAATAACCACACCCATAACACAAAATCAAGTATAGGGATAGGTTTGGAATTGCATATCTTCCAAGTTTTCTTTCTAATTTGTTGAGTAAATTCATACAAACCTCCTGTTTTTGTTTATTTGCCTTTTTAATATAGAAATAATGATGCAGAACCCCTGTATATTACTATTTCCAAATGCAATAAGTAATATTTTACCATTCCCAGAGCAAAAAGTAAACCTGTCTGAATTGGACTTACGAAATATTATACTTTTTTTATATTTAGTCATACAGTTTTTATTTTTCGTGAAATTCTTAAAATATTGTACTTGTCTTTATTTTCAGCAAGAAGGAATGCCGCGCCCCACTATGCGCATATGATAGAAAACAACAACAAAATTACGCAAAAATAAATCTCGGAAAAATCTGACACGAAATTTATGAACTTTTTATCAACTATTTTATTGCCCTTTTTCCAATGGTGTCGTATAATAGCAGATGTATGTTTAATTTGTCATTACAAACTTGTTGATATAAATTTTATTTTTATAATTGAGAAAGGCATGGTTATTTCATGAAGAAAGAGTTCTATACATTGGGAATTGACATTGGTTCTACAACAGTCAAGGTAGCAATTTTGGACGCAGCACATCATTTATTGTTTTCTGATTACCAGCGGCATTATGCAAATATCCGCGAAACATTATCAGCACTTTTACAGGATGCTTATGCTAAATTGGGAAATTTAACGCTGCACCCCATGATTACAGGTTCGGGTGGACTAACACTTGCCAATCACTTGGGCGTTCCATTTGTACAGGAAGTAATCTCTGTTTCCACAGCACTCCAGGAACTTGCGCCCAAAACAGATGTTGCAATTGAACTTGGTGGCGAGGATGCTAAAATTATCTATTTTGAGGGTGGAAATGTCGAACAGCGCATGAATGGTATCTGTGCAGGCGGTACGGGCTCCTTTATCGATCAAATGGCGTCGCTGATTCAGACGGATGCTTCCGGCTTAAACGAATATGCCAAAAATTACCATTCTTTATATACCATTGCAGCACGCTGCGGCGTATTTGCAAAAACCGATATCCAACCGCTAATTAACGAGGGTGCAACAAAGGAAGATTTAGCTGCTTCTATTTTTCAAGCGGTTGTCAACCAAACTATCAGCGGACTTGCCTGCGGAAAACCGATCCGCGGTCATGTCGCATTTTTAGGCGGCCCACTCCATTTTCTGCCGGAGTTAAAGACAGCATTTATCCGTACCTTAAAGCTGGACGAGGAGCATATTATTGAAGCAGAAAATTCACATTTATTTGCGGCTATCGGATCTGCGCTCAATGCAGAAAACAATAGTACTTTTTCTAAGGAAGTTTCTTACACTATGAAAGAAATGGTCGATAAACTTTCTTCTGATATAAAAATGGAATTTGAAGTTGCCCGCATGGAACCTTTGTTTGCGGACGAACAGGAATACATAGCATTTCAGACGCGGCACAATTCACACCATGTAAAAAATGCAGCGATTGCAGACTATCACGGCAACTGCTTCTTGGGAATCGACGCTGGCTCGACCACAACAAAAATTGCGCTGATTGCGGAGGATGGAACACTGCTCTACTCTTTCTACAGCAGCAATAACGGCAGTCCGCTGAAAACTGCGATTCAATCCATTCAGGAAATTTATTCACTGCTTCCCAAAGAGGCAAAAATTCTGCGCTCCTGCTCAACAGGTTACGGCGAAGCACTGTTTAAAGCGGCATTTATGCTAGACGAGGGCGAGGTGGAAACAGTTGCGCACTACTACGCTGCTGCTTTCTTTAATCCGGATGTGGACTGTATTATTGATATCGGCGGTCAAGATATGAAATGCATTAAAATCAAGAACCAGACCGTTGATTCTGTACAGCTTAACGAAGCTTGTTCTTCTGGCTGTGGTTCTTTTATTGAAACTTTTGCTAAATCGCTCAATTACAGCGTAGAAGATTTCGCTAAAGCGGCGCTGTTTGCAAAACATCCCATTGACTTAGGTACACGCTGTACCGTTTTTATGAACTCAAAAGTAAAACAAGCACAAAAAGAAGGCGCAGAAGTTTCTGATATTTCGGCTGGACTGGCTTATTCTGTTATTAAAAATGCACTGTTTAAGGTTATTAAAGTATCTGATGCCAGCGAACTTGGCAAAAATATCGTAGTGCAAGGTGGTACTTTCTATAATGATGCCGTACTGCGGAGTTTTGAAAAAATTGCAGGCTGCGAGGCAATTCGTCCAGATATCGCTGGCATTATGGGCGCGTTTGGTGCTGCGCTGATCGCAAGAGAACGTTATCAGGCAAATCCTGCGCTTGCTACCACAATGCTGAGAATTGAACAGATTAATCAGCTTGCATTTGATACCTCATTGGTAAAGTGCAAAGGCTGCACAAATTCGTGCCGCTTAACAGTCAATAAATTCTCCGACGGAAGGAATTTTATCTCCGGCAACCGCTGCGAACGTGGTCTTGGAAAAGCCAAAACAGACGACACAGTACCGAATTTATTTGCCTATAAATTAAAGCGCCTATTCTCCTATGAGCCGCTTACCGCCTCACAGGCAGTTCGTGGACGTGTCGGGATTCCGCGCGTTTTAAATATGTATGAAAATTATCCTTTCTGGTTTACATTTTTTACAAAACTAAATTATCAGGTGGTACTATCCCCTGTATCAAACCGGAAAATATATGAAATGGGCATTGAATCCATTCCCAGTGAATCAGAATGTTATCCGGCAAAGCTTGCACATGGACATATTGAATGGCTGATTCAGCAAGGTGTCGATTTTATCTTTTATCCTGCACTATTTTATGAACGCAACGAATTTTGTGAAGCAAACAACCATTATAACTGTCCTATTGTAACATCTTATTCTGAAAATATTAAAAATAATGTAGAAGCAATTGGGCGTGGTGACGTGATTTTAAAAAATCCGTTTCTGTCATTCCGTGAGCCATCTTTAATTACACAGGCATTGATAAAGGAATTTCCTGAAATACCAGAAAGCGAGTTAAACGCTGCCGTAGAAGCCGGCTGGCAGGAATTGGAAGCCGTAAGACAAGATATGTACCATAAAGGGGAAGAAGTGCTTGCTTACCTTAAAGCAAATAAGAAACGCGGCATTGTACTTGCAGGACGCCCTTATCATATTGATCCAGAAATTAACCATGGTATTCCCGAATTAATTACCTCCTATGATATCGCGGTTTTAACAGAAGACAGTGTTTCCCATTTAGCGAAACCAGAACGCCCGTTAATTGTTTCCGATCAATGGATGTACCATTCTCGGCTTTATGCTGCCGCAAGCTATGTAAAAACACGTGACGACTTAGATTTAATCCAGCTAAATTCCTTTGGCTGCGGACTGGATGCTGTTACCACCGATCAAGTAAACGATATTTTAACAGGCTCCGGCAAAATTTACACTTGTTTAAAAATTGATGAAGTAAACAACCTTGGTGCGGCGAGAATCCGAATCCGTTCACTGCTCTCCGCAATCCGTGTTAGAGAACAGCGCCACCAAGAACGTAAAATTCATTCCAGCAAAATAAACCGTGTTATCTTTACCAAAGAAATGCGCAAAAATTATACGATTTTATGTCCGCAGATGTCACCCATTCATTTTGACTTATTAGAGCCTATGTTCCGTAGATGCGGCTACAATCTGGTTGTTTTAAACAATGATAATCGCAACAGTGTGGATGTCGGCTTAAAATATGTTAACAATGATGCTTGTTATCCTTCCCTTTTGGTCGTTGGACAAATTATGGAAGCTGTACTTTCTGGTCAATATGATACTGACCATTTAGCAGTCGTTATGTCGCAGACCGGCGGCGGCTGCCGTGCAACCAACTATATTGGTTTTATCCGCCGTGCTTTAGAAAAGGCAGGCTATGCACATATTCCGGTTATCTCCTTAAATTTATCAAAATTGGAGAGTAATCCAGGCTTCCAAATTACGCCAATGCTGCTGCTGCGTGCAGTTTATGCAGTAAACTTCGGCGATATCTTTATGCGGTGCGTCTATCGTATGCGCCCTTATGAAGTCGAACAAGGTTCTGTCGATAGAGTACATCAAAAATGGATAAAAAAATGCAGCGATTTTCTTGGACGCAAATACCTATCATTCCATACATATAAGAAGATGTGCCGTGAAATCATTGCAGAATTTGATGCAATTCCTATTCGCGATATTCAGAAACCACGTGTCGGCGTTGTTGGTGAAATCCTTGTAAAGTTCTCGCCTGCCGCAAACAATCGTTTGGTAGAGTTATTAGAGCAGGAAGGTGCAGAAGCTGTTGTACCAGATTTAATGGACTTTATGTTCTACTGCTTCTACAACCAGCTATACAAGGCAGAAAATCTTGGTACTAGCAAAAAAGCTGCTAACCTCAGCCGCCTTGGTATTAAAGCAATCCAAATGCTGCGCAAGCCAATGAGCAAAGCCTTTGCGGAGAGCAAACATTTTACACCGCCTGCCGATATTTATGAAACCGCAAAAAATGCATCGGAAATCGTTTCTCTTGGAAACCAGACAGGTGAAGGCTGGTTCTTAACCGGTGAAATGTTAGAATTAATCCACACAGGAACACCAAATATCGTTTGTACACAGCCTTTTGGCTGCCTGCCAAACCATGTTGTTGGAAAAGGTGTTATTAAAGAACTACGCAAGCGCCACCCTGAAGCAAATATTGTTGCTATCGACTACGATCCCGGTGCTTCGGAAGTAAATCAGTTAAACCGTATTAAATTAATGCTGTCCACAGCACAGAAGAATCTTAATAAAATATATGCAGATACTTCAGAACATGCAACAACCAATATACAACAGCCGGAAAGTTCTACAAATAATACAATTAAGAATGAGGCTGTTCATAAAGAAGATTCGCATAATAAAGAAAATGCTTATAAGAAAGAACATTCTCGTAAGAAAAAACATACTAAAAAGCAAAAAGTCAATGATAAATCTGCATAAAGTCCCTAACATATTTTCTTTGGATACCCATACGCAATCGGGGCTGCGCATAAAAACCTCCCTCCGGCAAAACTGCCGAAAGGGAGGTTTTTGCATTACTGCGAAACGCTCTGTTTCAAATCTTATACTATACTAATTCGTAATCTTAATATTTCCTTTTGGTGCTGCGTATTCGTCGCCGATAACGCCATTCAACGAATTTACAAAGGAAATTAAGCCTTCTGCATCTACTACTTCTGTATCAATTACTTTGGAAGCCTGCGTAAATACATAGTATGTATCACCGCCATCTGCCATAAAATTATTTACAGCGATATTGTAAACTGCATTCGGGTCAAATGCCTTGCCGCCGACAGTTTCAATCTGTACGCGGCTGCCAGCATTTGCAGGTGCAAAGTATGTAGAATCAGGATATTGTGCGCCCTCTTCATACGGTACAGCAGTATTTAATGTAAATACAATCCCGGAAACCTGTGGAAAGCCGCCTAATGCTTCAGGACAAGCAGAGCAGGATGCCTCCAAAGCTTCCAGCAACTGTGCACCTGTTAATGTTACAATTGAAATTGTATTGCCATACGGAAATACCGTATACAAAGTATCCATTGAAATATCACCCGCCGGAATTGTTGCACGGATACCGCCGCCGTTTTGAATTGCGCCGTCAATAGTGATACCAAGATTATGTTCCTCTGCATAAGTCTGCGCAATATACTTATAAGAATCCGCTGCAAAATCACCAAGATTTGTTTCCATTGTGCGGACACCCGGTGCACGTTCCCCATCTAAAAGATTCGTTGTTGCTGCAAAGGTTCCTGCATATGCTTCATCTACTACATCTGCAAACGTTTTCACAAATGCATCCATTTCAGGACAACCGCCAATATTGTAAAGCTCATCTACCAGTTTTGCCTTTGTCTTTTTACCATCATAGATTACAACACCAATTTTTTCCAGATATTCACCTGTACTTACAATCTTTGTGCCGTTAATATCAAAGCCGCCATCAATTCTAGTATGACTGTGCCCATCTACAAAGAGATCAATCCCTGATACATTTAATGCAACGTCTGCGGAACGCCTGCCAGCACTCTCCTCATCCACACCAAGATGACTTAAACAAATAATATAGTCACAATCCTGTGCTTTCAAAGCATCTACCTGCGCCTGTGCACAAGCATACAACTCTGCATTGTCCAAAAAAGTAACATCCTGCACATTTTTAGGGCTTGACTTTGTCTGCGTTTCCGGTGTATCCAGACCAAATACGCCAACTTTCATCGCATTTAGATCAAATACCGCGTTATCACCGAAATAGGGCTCTCCCGTTTCCTTATTGATAATATTGGCATCCAAAATCGGGAACTCTGCTGTTTGTGCCATTTGCTGCAGTGCATCAAAACCAAAGTCAAACTCATGATTTCCAAGCGTTACTGCGTCATAGCCTGCGGCATTTAAGAAATGCACTGCATCCAACCCGTCATAATAATTCACAAGGTTTGTCCCTTGACTGAAATCACCCGCATCTAAAAGCAGAACGCTTGCGCCCTGTGCTTGATAATAGTGTTTCAGTGCTTTGACAGACGAAATTCCCAAGCTATCTTCATCAACCTCATAATGTCCGTGCATATCATTTGTATGGATTACTACCAGCTTGCCCTTTAAGTCTTCCTTTGCCTCTGCCGACAATGCCGGTACATTTGCTGTCAGTCCTGCCGCCATGGTAAGTGACAGTGCTCCAGCAGCAAATCGTTTGAAACAATGTTTCATAATCAATATCCTCCTTCGCTTTTTTCAGAAAGTAAAAATATATAAATATTGCTATTCTAAATATCTCTATTATATATTAAAAAATTATTTTATATTTAGATATTTTAAATAAAATTTTATAAATATTTACAAATATTTTACTATCTGATACCA
>VSNQ01000092.1 GCA_009774395.1 Lachnospiraceae bacterium | reverse complement strand
GAGGTATCCAGCCCATCGCGAAGCGATTTCCAATGGCTGGATACGTAACAGTTCAATGGGTTATCTGAACTGTTACAAAATCTTAACGGTCGTCAGTATAACTTACGCGAAGTAGTTTGCACGAAATATTCAGTATCGTATTGAAGAAGAACGAATCAGGAAAGCAATCAGAATTTAGGAGAGAACAATGCTGAAAAAATTAAAAAATATTTTGCTGCTGCAAGGTGTTGTGATTATCTATACAATTTCCAGTATTATGTCAAAAAATGCTTCGGCAAACAGGGACGATTTTATGCGGTTTTTGTTTTTTTTCGGAATGGAGTTTGTTGTTTTGGGCATTTATGCAATGCTCTGGCAGCAGATAATTAAGCGCTTTGAACTTTCCATTGCCTATGCAAACCGTTCCATGGCAGTGGTGTGGTCAATGGTGTGGGCTGTGGTCTTTTTTCACAATGAGATAACAATAAACAATATTATCGGTGTATTTTTAGTGGTAGCAGGTACGATTGTTATTAATTTTGACGAGAAGGAGGAAACGGAGAATGCAATTTAATCCATTTATGACAGGGATGCTGGTTTCCGTTGCAATTGCTTCTATATCGCAGGTTTTATTGAAAAAAAGCACATTTGTCCATTATCAGTCAATAATAAAGGAATATATCAACCCTTATGTAATCGGCGGGTATGGGCTTTTATTTATTTCAATGCTTTTGACAGTCTATGCTTACAGCGGAATGGATTACAAATATGGCCCTGTTATCGAAGCGTTTGGAAATGTATTTGTTTTGGTGTTAAGTTATATTTTCTTTAAAGAAAAAATACGACGCAGAAAGCTTGTAGGAATTGCATTGATTGTATTGGGAATGGTGGTATTTAATTTGTGAAATACCAGTGATTGCTAGAATTACTGTTCACACAGGACTTGCCAGATATTACATTGAATGATTTTGGTGATTTGGGTTGAGTTGCAATATAAATTTTGCTATAATGTTACAGAAATGTTAACTAATCTGTAACAATTTATACTGGTGAGCACGTAAATTTGCCAATAACGCCGACGCACAAGCGTGATTATCTTAAGTGATATGGTAAAATTTATCACGCGTGAGTATATATGTTTGTTATCAAGTTAAGTTTATTTCGCGTTGTATGAAAAAGGCATGGGGAAATCTGTGCCATAGAATTATGAAAAGGGAGGATGTCAGAAAGGCAGAGATAGAATGAAAAAGAGAAAGACATTTGGATTGTATGGTAAAAATAGTAAGAAAACAGGAAAAAAGACTGAAAAGTATTCAGATACATATTATGAAGAATGGGAGGAGTATGCAGAGGAGGAATACACGCAGGAGGAAGAATATGAACCAGACGGGGAGGACGACGGGTATAGAATCGCGTATCAGGACGAGGAATTTCATACAGAAAGAATGCCATCTGTAAAGGAAGATGCGTTTCAAGAGAATGTTGAAGGGGACTTTGAAACGGAGGAAATTGTTGTACAGGAATATGAAGTCGATGAGTTGGATCGAGAAGATATTGACTTACAGCAGTTTGTAGCAGACGGCTATAAAGAAGTAGAGGAAACACTGCACGGTTATACAGAGGAATTGTATACCGACGAGGACAATTTACATACATCGGGTGCATTTCCTACAGAGAAAATCGTTGTGCCACAGTTTATCCAGCAAGGATATGCGGACGAAGCGGCAGAGTATGAGGATATCGACGAAATCGAGGAAGCGTATTCATCATTGGAAAATACGCAGGAATTGGAATACGAAGAAGACAAATATCAAACATTAGAATATGAAACAAAGGATTACGAAGCCGAAGACTATGTAGAGCAGCGTTTGATTGCAGAAGATTACGAGGCAGAGGAGAATGCACAACAGGATTATGAAGCCGAAGGCTATGCAGAGCAGGACTATGAAGCCGAGAACTATGTAGAACGTGGGAATGAAGCTTACGAAGCAGAGGACTATACGGAGCCGGACTACGAAGTAGAAGAGTATGCAGAGCAGGACTACGAAGCCGAAGAGTATGCAGAGCCGGACTACGAAGCCGAAGAGTATGCAAAGCAGGACTACGAACATGAGAACTATGCAGAACATAGGAATGAAGCGGATGCTTACGAAGCGGAAGACTATACAGAGCAGGATTACGAAGCCGAAGACTATGCAGAGCAAGACTATGAAGCGGAGGACTATATAGAAAAGCATCTTACGGCACAACACTACACAGAGGAAGATTTTGACAGTGAAGATGAAGAAGAATCGGAAGATTCTTTTGATACTGCATATGGTGATGTCGATAACCATTACGATAATGATATTGCTTCATTTGGTGCGAATCTACAGCAGAAGGGAAAGAATGCTGTTGAGTGGATAAAGGACACTGTAACGCATATGACGGCTTTCGATGCGATTGTGGCTTGTACAGGCGTAGTGCTTGTGGTTGCGGCAATTGTTATCTTGAATATGTTTCTGGGGTCAAAGCGTCTTGACGGGCAGATTGAGGCAATGGCACCGGTAGGGGAAGACTTAACGAATATCGGCATTGTTGGTGAAGATGGACTTTTGGCAATGGCGGATGCTATGCTTTCTGGTACGCTCGAAACTATGACAGAAACCGATACAGAGGAGGAAAGTTCAAGTGAGGAAAATGTTCCAGAAACCAGTAGAGTAAATGTAAGTTTTGTATCGGTAGAGAAGGATTTAAAAATTCGGTTTACGGATGCGGATACAGGTGCGTTAATTACAGGAACTGCGTTTGAGGTAATTTTAACAAATGCAAAAGGTAAGGAACTACGGCTTGTAGATGAGGATATGGACGGCATTATCTATGCAACGGATGTGAATCCGGGTGTATTTGAAGCGGTAGTAGTTTCTACGGATAAATATAAATTCCCGACGGCGAGCCAGCAGGTTACGGTAAAGAAAAAGGTTGAGTTTGCTGTAATTAATGTACAGGACGAAGTAAAAAAGGAATCACAAGTAAATGTGGCTGTTGAGGATACCGAGAAGCAGGATGCTATTAAAGAGGAAGTAAAACTGACAGATACTGTGGAATGGGTAGAGTCCACTAAAACGCTGATTAGCGGTTCAGAGGGTTATCTTCCAGTAGACAAAAATACAATTGCCGATCCGTCAAAGGCAGCAAGGGCAGATGCGCGCAAGCTGTTTGATACATTAAATGTAACGTTGGATCAGACCAGCCTTTCGCTTGCAATCGGCGGCAGTGCACAGTTAAAGGGTTCGGAATTTACCGATTCGACCGAAGGGGATATTGCGTATAAATTTACTACAGAATGGAAATCCTCTAATGAGGGTGTTGCCACGGTCAGCAATGGTACAGTAATGGCAAAAGCATCAGGTACAGCGACAATTACGTACACTGTCACCAAAACAACGATTACTACAACATATGAGCCAAAAGAGCCGACCGAAGAAGTTCTTGATATTTCTTTGGATGAGTATGAGGGGCTTTCCGATGAAGAAAAACAGAAGTGTACACCTGTAAAAGATGACGCAGATCAGACAATTGGATACACATATCGAAAGACAATACAGCCAGAGAAAAAGACCAGCGAAACAACAGAAACCGCAAGTGCTTCCTGTGAGGTAACCGTTGAGGCTGCAAAAATTTCTTCTGCAAGCTTAGAACTTACGACAAGCGCAGATAACTGTGACATTGGTGAAACGCTGACTGTATCACCCCTGAAACTGGTGTATACAAAAGAGGATGGAAGCAAAGAAACCATTAGCGAAGGTTTTCCGGCGATTACATGGGCAAGCGCGGATAAAGCGATTGCAACAGTGGATGAGAAAGGTGTTGTAACAGGTGTAAAAGCTGGTAAGGTATCCATTACCGCAAGTATTGCTGGCATTCAGGGCGCAGATGGAAAAGACTTGGAAATTAAAGCCGCTATCGAAATCACTGTCAATGAAACAGAAAAAGAATCTGAAACAGAAACGGAAACGGAAACGGAACAGCCAGTGCTTTCTATTACACTTGACAGAACGAAAGAAGTCTATATTGAAGTGGGGAAAAATACCACATTGGTGGCAACAGTAAAGAATTATAAGGAAGATTCCGGGGTAACTTGGACGACTTCTGATAAGAAGATTGCGACAGTAGATGAAAAAGGCGTTGTTACTGGTGTAGCAGCAGGAAAAGTAACGATTACGGCAGTAACAAAGGAAAAGGGCGAAGACGATAAGCCAGCAAAAGCGGAATGTATTGTTACGGTGAATTCCAGCGCTTCTACAGATATGACATCAAAATTGAAAGATAAAAATGGAAATCAGATGTACATTAAGGACAATGAGGGAAATTATAAGGAGGCTGTTTTTGCAGACTATTTTACAGCACAGGAGTTCTATATTAAGACAGAAGGCCAGTATCGGTACACAGGCTGGCAGACGATTAATGGAAAAACATACTATTATGACAAGAACGGCACTCCTGTGACAGGAACGCAGATTATTCAAGGGGTTACTTATAATTTTGGCGCAGACGGCGCAATTGCGACAACGGTGAATGGATCGAAGTTTGGTATTGATATTTCAAGGCATAACGGCAATATTGACTGGAATGCTGTAAAAGCATCCGGCGTAGATTATGTAATTATCCGTTGCGGATACCGTGGTTCAGCGACAGGGGTATTGATCGAGGACGAAAACTTTAAGAAAAATATCCGCAATGCGACAGCCGCAGGATTAAAGGTTGGTATTTATGTATTTTCACAGGCAATTAATGAGGTGGAAGCGGTGAAAGAGGCTTCGCTTGCAGTCAGTCTTGCCAAAGGTTATAATTTAACTTATCCTATCTTTATTGACACAGAATCAAGTGGTGGACGGGCAGATAAGATTGACGTGGCAACACGTACCGCAGTTGTGAATGCATTCTGTCAGACCGTTGCAAGTGCAGGATACCAGCCAGGTATTTACGCGTCAAAATCGTGGTTTGAAACCAAGCTAAATATGGGTGCGATTGGAAACTATAAGATATGGCTTGCGCAGTATTCAGCCGCACCAACTTACAAAGGAAGATATGATATGTGGCAATATACAAGCAAGGGAAAGATTAGCGGAATTAAAGGAAATGTCGATCTAAATTACAGCTATCTTGGATATTAACTTGCAATATTTTCCATTTCGGGATACAATGGTATCAGTTGGGAATACTACAATATGCCCCCGTATGATTGCGGTGGGCATGTTGTGGTAAGAAATACAAAATATGTTCAAAATTTCTTTGTGAAGGAGAAATTTTGAGAACGTGTAAAATGAATAATGGAGGATAATAATTTCATGAGGACATATTTGGTAACAGGCGGCGCAGGATTTATCGGTTCAAACTATATTCACTATATGTTTCAAAAATACGGCGATTCTATTCGGATTATCAATGTAGATGCACTGACATATGCCGGCAACCTTGAGAATCTCAAGGAAGTTGAAGATAGGGAAAATTATACGTTTATTAAGGCAGATATTACAGATAAGCAGGCAATTGAGAAAATTTTTGCAGAAAATAATATTGACAGAGTGGTACATTTTGCGGCGGAAAGTCATGTGGACAGAAGCATTAAAAATCCAGAAATATTTATACAAACAAATGTTCTAGGGACGGCAGTAATGCTTAACTGTGCAAAAGCGGCATGGGAGCAGCCGGATGGAAGCTATGCTGAGGGAAAGAAGTTTCTGCACGTTTCTACGGATGAGGTGTATGGCTCACTTGAGGAGGACGGTGAATATTTCTATGAAACGACGCCGTATGCACCACATAGTCCTTATTCTGCTAGTAAAGCCTCCTCGGATATGTTGGTAAAGGCGTATATGGACACCTATCATTTTCCCGCAAATATTACGAATTGTTCTAACAACTATGGACCGTATCAATTTCCAGAAAAGCTGATCCCGCTGATTATCAACAATGCATTGCATGGAAAAAAGCTTCCGGTATATGGCGACGGCAAAAATGTACGCGATTGGCTGTATGTTGTGGATCATGCCAAAGCAATTGATATGGTGCAGGAAAAAGGCAGACTGTTTGAAACTTACAATATCGGCGGCCACAATGAAAAGCAAAATATAGAGATTGTAGAGATTATTATAGAAACTTTGCAGGAACAGCTTGCAGACAATGATCCAAGGAAAGCATTGGTATCAAAGGATTTAATTACGTATGTCGAGGACAGAAAAGGGCATGACAGGCGTTATGCCATTGCACCAGATAAAATCAAAGCAGAAATTGGATGGGAGCCAGAAACCATGTTTAAAGATGGTATTAAAGAAACGATTAAGTGGTATTTCGAACACGAGGAATGGATGAAAAACGTGACAAGTGGTGATTATCAGAAATACTACGAAGAGATGTATAAGGCTTAAAGGAATAGGAGATGATGCAATGAAAGGTATTATTTTGGCAGGCGGTTCAGGGACAAGGCTTTATCCGCTGACAAAGGCGATTTCCAAACAGATTATGCCGGTTTATGACAAACCGATGATATATTATCCACTTTCGACCCTGATGCTTGCCGGTATCAGGGATATTCTGATTATTTCAACGCCAAGGGATTTGCTGGTGTTTCAAGAATTATTTGGTACAGGAGAGCAGTTAGGGCTTCATATGGAGTATGCAATTCAGGAGCAGCCAAGAGGGCTGGCGGATGCCTTTATTATCGGTGCGGATTTTATAGGTAGCGACAGCGCGGCACTGGTGTTAGGCGACAATATTTTCTATGGACAGAGTTTCTCTAAACTGTTACAGCGTGTGGCGGCAAAAGAGAGCGGTGCAACGATTTTCGGGTATTATGTTAGAGATCCGCGTGAGTATGGCGTTGTGGAATTTGACGAGAATGGAAAGGCGATTTCAATAGAGGAGAAACCGGAGCATCCTAAGAGTAATTATGCGGTGCCGGGCCTTTATTTTTATGACAATGATGTAGTGGATATTGCAAAGAATGTCAAGCCTTCTGCAAGAGGAGAAATTGAGATCACAAGTATTAATAACGAGTATTTAAAGCGCGGGACATTAACAGTAGAAACAATGGGGCGCGGCTTTGCGTGGCTGGATACCGGAAATCATGATTCACTTTTGGATGCAGCGGACTTTGTGTGTGCATTTCAGAAACGGCAGGGCTTGTATATATCCTGTATAGAGGAGATTGCATATAAACGCGGCTTTATCACAAGGGATAAGCTTTTAGAACTTGCGGAACCGTTAATGAAGACAGACTATGGGAAATACTTGGTAGAGGTTGCAAATGGACTCTAAAGGAAAGAAAATCGGGATTTTGCTTGTTCTTTGTGCCGTTTTGGTTGTTATGGCGGCTGTAGTAGTTGTGAATTTCAACGCTTTTATGGGCAAGGGAAAACCCGCTGCAAATATAACAGCGTCGGAGCCGTCTGGACAGATACTGGAGGCGGATGGAAAAGTAAAGGGCGCAAACCTGACTGCGTTTTTGCAGGACAAGGATTTTTTTGATGCGGAAACATCAAATAGCTCCAATGGCAGTCAGGCTACATATGATGAAGTGGATGAAAATGGCGCAGTAATCCGCACGCTGACATTGCTTGCTAGTTCTGTGGAGCGGGATATCCGTGTAAAAGTGGTGGATGATCGCGGAAATGTTGTTTCTGGTCATGAATTTCTTGTAGAAGTCGAGGATACCGGTGCATATATTGACGAGGATAAAGATGGTATTATTCGGATCCCCGATTTAAAGCCAGGTGATTATAGGGTGTCACTGCATGAACAGGCAGGTTTCCAAGTCCCGGCGGAGCCGGCAAAAGTTAGTGTAAAGTCGATTGTATCGTATACAACGATTGATGATATTAGTTATTTTGTGCATTCCGAGGCGGATGTCGATATTTTAAAGGACGATACTGCACATAATGAAGCTGTGGACGAGGAGGATGAGGACGACTCGCAGTATAAGGCGCTTTGGGAGATGGAGGAGCGCGATAATGCGGTTTCACTGGGAATTGATGTATCAAAATGGAATGGTGAGATCGACTGGGATGTTGTAAAAGCGGAGGGCGTAGATTTTGCAATTATCCGCTGCGGCTATCGTGGATCGTCTTCAGGATGGTTGGTAGAAGACCCTTATTTCTTTCAAAATATTCAAGGTGCAAAGCGGGCGGGGATCAAAGTTGGCGTCTATTTCTTTACACAAGCAATTGACCTTGTGGAAGCAGTCGAAGAGGCAAGTATGGTGATTACGCTGCTTGGCGATACCAAACTGGATTTCCCTATCTTTATTGATACTGAGGGAGCAAACGGCGGCAGAGCGGATAACCTGGACGCGGCGACACGAACCGCAGTAGTAAATGCATTTTGTCAGACAATACAGAATGCTGGATTGGAAGCAGGGGTATATGCAAGCCGTAACTGGTACTTAAACAGATTAAATATTGATGATCTATACGGTTATAAAATATGGCTTGCCGAATACCGAGAAACGCCGTTGTATGAAGGCAATTATGATTTGTGGCAGTATACATCAAGCGGCTCTGTTGCAGGTATTGAGGGCAGAGTGGACTTAAATGTAAGCTATCTGGGATATTAATGTATCAGTAATAACAGCAAATACGAAAATATAGAAAGGATTTCGTGAAAAATGGGAAAGATTACAGTAGAGGAATGTATTGTAGATGGTATGGTAATTGAGGGCTTAAAGGTGATAACACCACAGGTTTGTGGGGATAACAGAGGTTATTTTATGGAAACCTATCAGTATAACGATTTTAAAGAAGCGGGAATTGATGTGGTATTTGTGCAGGATAATCAGTCTGCTTCCAAAAAGGGTGTTCTGCGCGGACTGCATTTTCAGAAAAATTATCCACAGGACAAACTGGTGCGCGTAATTAAGGGCGAGGTATTTGATGCCGTTGTGGATCTGCGCAAAGGCTCAAAAACATATGGCAAATGGTATGGTGTAAGGCTCTCAGAGGAAAATAAGAAGCAGTTTTTTGTACCAAAGAATTTTGCGCATGGATTTCTTGTGCTTTCCGATTATGCGGAATTCTGCTATAAATGTTCAGACTTTTATCATCCAGATGACGAGGGTGGCTTATTGTGGAACGATCCGGATATTGGGGTAAAATGGCCGATTCCAGAGGGAATGGAACTGACATTCTCAGATAAGGATACGAAATGGGGCGGAATTCAAAACTATACAATGGAGCATAATATCTGATGAAAAAGGGATTATCCAAGAGAACAATTAAGGTGCTTGTAACAATTGCGGCTGCGGTAACGGCAGCCGTTATTGGGATTCACCATAATCCGCTGGCAGACCAGCATGAGGAGAATATTAAGAAAATAATTGCCTGCCTAATGATTATGGGGGCAGTAGGGATTTTCTATCGGTTTTATGATAAGCTGGTGTCGCTTCCAGTGGAGCTGTGGCAGTCGCGTCAGCTTATTTGGAAACTAGCAAAAAACGATTTTAAGAACCGCTACGCAGGCTCTTATCTTGGGCGCGTCTGGGCGTTTACCCAGCCTGTTGTAACGGTGCTTTTGTACTGGTTTGTGTTTGGTCATGTTATGGGGCAGGATAAGCTGGAAACATTGGCAGTCGGCGTAGAAGCGCCTTATGTGTTGTGGCTGACAGCAGGACTTGTGCCGTGGTTTTATTTTAGCGAAGCAATACAGAATGGAACCACCTCTCTGCTGGAATATAGCTATCTTGTGAAAAAAGTTGTCTTTAAAATCAGTATTATTCCTATTGTAAAGCTGCTGGGTGCTTTATTTATCCATATTTTTTTTGTATGTTTTATGCTGGTGGTGTACTTTGTCTATGGATATCAGCCAAGTATTTATCTGCTGCAGCTTCCTTACTATAGTTTTTGCCTGTTTCTGTTTGTGCTGGCGTTAAGCTATTCTACATGTGCAATTGTGATATTTTTCAGGGACTTAACACAGATTATCGGGATTTTTCTGCAAGTGGGGATGTGGGCAACACCAATTCTTTGGAATATTGCAATGCTGGATGGCAGTCCGGTAATTCAAAAAATATTAAAGATTAATCCTGTATTTTATATTGTAAATGGTTACCGTGATGCGATGTTTGCAAAAACTTGGTTTTGGCAGGATTTCTATTCTACGTCCTATTTTTGGATTGTAACGGTGGTATTTTTCGGTATCGGGGCGTTGATTTTCCGCAGGCTGAAAGTGCATTTTGCTGATGTATTATAAGGAAGAACTGCTGTAGTATTGTTACAGTTTTGTAAGGCAGGACTATAACATAGTATTGGAGTAACGTATGGGTGAGAATAAAGAACAAGAACAAATCGCAATCGCGGTGCAGAATGTATGCAAGATATACAAATTGTATGATAAACCAATGGATCGGTTAAAAGAAGCACTCGGTCTGACAAGAAACGTAAAACATCGAGAACATTTTGCGTTGAACAATGTCAATTTTCAAGTGAAACAGGGGGAATGCGTTGGAATTATTGGCACAAATGGATCGGGAAAATCTACGATTTTAAAGATTATAACGGGTGTGTTAAATCCAACAAGCGGGGCGGTTACAGTAAACGGCAGAATATCAGCACTGTTGGAATTGGGTGCAGGGTTTAATCAGGAATATTCTGGTATGGAAAATATTTACCTAAACGGAACAATGAATGGATTTTCCAATGCGGAGATAGATGCGAAGCTGCAAGATATTCTTGATTTTGCAGATATTGGCGACTATGTGCACCAGCCAGTGAAAACGTATTCAAGTGGAATGTTTGTGCGTCTTGCATTTTCTGTAGCGATTAATATTGAACCAGAGATTTTAATTGTAGATGAAGCGCTTTCGGTAGGGGATGTATTTTTTCAGGCAAAATGTTATCACAAATTTGAAGAATTTAAAAAAATGGGCAAAACGATTATGATTGTCAGTCACGATTTAAGTAGTATTGCGAAGTATTGTGATCGTGTAATTTTGCTGAATCAAGGCGTGAAATTAGGAGAAGGCTCACCTAAGGAAATGATTGATGATTTCAAACGTGTGCTGGTAGGGCAATATGAACTGCCAGAGCAAAAGTCAGAGCAAAGTCTGTTAAATGATGCAGAAGTGCAGGAGGCAGTCCATACAAAGGCGGCAGTGCAGAAACGTGCAAGAGAAGGGAATGCGGAGAATACAAAGACGCTGGAGTATGGGACAAGAGAGGCGGAAATTGAGGAAATCTATATTGTGGATGATCGCGGCGTGCGCACCAATGCGATTTTAAAGGGTATGGAGTTTGGCATTTATATGAAAGTACGGTTTCATCAGGATTTGCCAGCGCCTATTTTTGCGTTTTCAATCAAGACAGCAAAGGGGACGGAGATTACAGGAACGAATACCATGTTTGAGAAAGCATTTTTGGAGTCGGTTTCTGCAGGAAGCGAGAAACTTGTCAGCTTTACGCAGAAAATGTCTTTGCAGGGCGGAGAATATTTGATCTCTTTTGGCGTTACCGGATATAACGGCAATGAATTTCAAGTATATCACAGGTTGTATGATGCATTGGATATTACGGTGATTTCTGATAAAAATACGGTGGGGTACTATGATATGAACTCCAAAGTAGCAGTTTGTGATGTACACGCAAATTAAGAACATAAAATCAAATTGGGGGATTATGAAATGGGTAATCAGGAAAAAATTGGGAGTGTGGTATTGGATTTATCGTATTATTCCGGCGAGGATATCTATACAGATGGCGCTGTAGAAGATGAGATGCTGGAGATTGTGAAAAATAATCCAATAGCGCGTTTCCCACAAATAATAGAGGAAAAGAAAAACTGGCCGATATTTTATCATTTATCACCGCTGCGAACCAATATTATTGACTGGATTCCCTTTCAAAAGACCGATAAAGTTCTTGAGATTGGTTCTGGCTGTGGTGCAATTACGGGAGCAGTGGCAAAAAAAGCGGGGCAGGTAGTCTGCATTGAATTATCCAAGAAACGTAGTCTTGTCAATGCATACCGTAACAAGGAACAGGATAATATCACAATTATGGTAGGAAATTTTCAGGATATTGAGCCAATGCTTCCGACGGATTTTGACTATGTGCTGTTAATTGGTGTGTTTGAATACGGGCGGGCGTATATTGGCGGCACGACGCCTTATCAGGACTTTATGGAGATTTGTAACCGGCATCGCAAGCCGGAAGGACAAATGATGATTGCAATCGAAAACCAGTTTGGATTGAAATATTGGGCAGGATGCAGAGAAGATCATCTTGGAACTTATTTTTCTGGTTTGGAGGGTTATCACGGCGGCGGAAGTGCAAGAACTTTTACGCGGCGCGGATTAGAAGCACTGATGGAACAAGTTGGAATTACGGAATATACTTTCTATTATCCGTATCCTGACTATAAGTTTGCAACCATGATTTATTCTGACCGTTATTTGCCCAAAAAAGGTGAACTTTCTAACAATTTAAGGAATTTTGACCAAGAGCGTGTATTGTTATTTGATGAAAAACAGGTGTTTGATCAGATTATTGAGGAACAGGTTTTTCCATTGTTTTCTAATGCTTATCTGCTAGTGATTGGCAAACGTCCAGATATGGCTTATACCAAGTTTTCTAATGACAGGGGGGAGAAGTGGGCGATCCGTACAGCAATTGTGGAGGATGCGCCTGGACATTTTCATGTGGAAAAAATTCCGCATACACCAGCAGCAAATGGGCATATTGTCAATACGCTTCATGCATACCGCCTGCTTTCCCAGCGTTACGAGGGTACAAAAATTAAGATTAATCGCTGCCGGACAATTGATAGAGCTGCCGACAAGGGACTTGCGTTTTCGTTCTGTAAAGGAACTACATTGGAAACGTTACTTGATGCGTGTCTTGCGGCGGCGGACATGGATGGTTTCCGCAAGTGGATTACGGAGTATATGGAGTGGCTTTATTACCGTGAAACAGAATTTACCATTAGCAATTTGGATTTTATTTTTCCGAATATTATTGTTGACGGCGAGGACTGGCATATTATTGACTACGAATGGACATTCGAAAAACGAGTAGATGCTAAGGATATTGCGTTTCGTGCATTTTATAATTATATTTTGGGGAGCGAAATGCGTAAAAGCTGCGAGGACTTGTTGATGCAGGAGGTTTTGGGCTTTTCACAGGAGCAGATTGCGGCGGCTGCCGAGGAGGAACAAGAATTTCAGCACTATATTAACGGTGACCATGCTTCCGTGCCGCAGATGCGCGAATTAATCGGCTTCCGAGCATATGCGTTAAAGGGAATGCTGGAATACTGTATTTTTGCGAATGTTAAGTTTGTGGCGCAAATTTTTGTCGATTATGGCGAGGGTTTTAGCGAGGAGCATTCCAGGACGTTTCACGACTGCTTTATTGAGGAAAGAAATTTAAGATTGGTGTATGATATTCCAGAGGGCGCAGTGAAGGTACGGATAGATCCTTGTGCGTATTGTTGTGTTGTGGATATTCGCAATATACAGATAGGAGATAAAAAATATACACAGGAGGAAGTGGAAGTAAATGGTTATCGGCAGGCGTGTGGCAGTATTGTTTTTGAATCCACGGATCCGAATATAGTGATTCCGGTAGAGCAAAGCGGCAGGCTTATGGTGGATATGGAAGTTTTGGAATTACCGGAAAAGCTGGCGAAACAATTTGCTGTAACACCAGAAGCGGCGGTGCCAGAGGAAGCAAAGGAGGATGTTGTGGCAAGAGCAAAGGGATTTATCCGGAAACAGTGGAGAAAATAAGACAGGGTGTTAGGAGTTAATTGTTTATGATATTAGACAATATAAAGACAGCAGTACAAAATAAGTTGTATCAGAACTGTATCAAAGAATACCAACAGGAATTGCGCTGTCAGACCGATCCCTATTTATTGTGGATTCAAGAGAACGAAAGTTTGGACAGCAGTGCGTCGTTGGAATCGCGTGCATATGGTGAGCGGGCGTATAGCAGCCGGACAGGAAAGGAAGCACAGGCTTCTTTTACAGTCGTTTTTATAGAACAGTGTGGCGCGTTATTTTCTTTAGCGGAGGTGTCCTCAGAGTATATTTTGTTTGTATCGGAGCATGGAAGCCTTTCTACCCGTGCTTTTCGTGCCTTTCAGGATTTCTTTGAAAATCATGCGGACATTGACATTGCGTATGCGGACGAAGATGTGTGGATGCTGCCGATAGAGGCAGATAATAATCGAACCAGCCTGATTGCGCGCAGGGAAATCAATGATGAGATTGTGCATCGCATTTTTCCTTGGACAAAACCGATCTGGTCGCCAGATACATTGTTTTCTTTTCTTTATTTTGGAAATATATTTGCTGTGCGGACAAAGGCATTTGCGCAGCTTCCTTGGCTTGGCGATTCTGACTATAAGAAAAATATCTATGACTTTGCGCTGAAAGCGACAGATGCGGGAAAGAATGTTGGAAACATTGATAAAATTCTGTTTCATTCCTACCGGAAAGGGCAGAACCGTGCAGAAATCGAAGAAAGCTTAATGCATGAAATAGATTTCATCGGTGCTGGTACAGCGTATAATGCGATTCGCCAGGCAGCAATGGAGCGGCGCGGGTTGAAAGGAGAGCAATATACTGACAGCAGAACGCAAATTTCCTATCCTATTTATCAAGTGGAAAATTCGCCGCTTGTTAGTATTATAATACCCTCTAAGGACAATGAAAAGGTGCTGAAACAATGTATTCGTTCCATTTACCGTTTTACCGCATATAAAAATTTTGAAATTATCGTTGTAGATAACGGCAGCGCGCAGCAGACAAAGCAGACGTTAGAAGAATTTCGCAAAGAATGTGCGTTTACGTACCTGTATCAGTCAATGGAATTTAATTTTTCAAAAATGTGCAATCTGGGTGCCAAGGCAGCAAAAGGGGATTTTATTTTGCTGCTCAATGATGATATGGAAGTGATAGAGGAATTGTGGCTTTCAAAAATGGTAGGGCAGGCATCGCTTGCACACGTGGGAGCTGTCGGTGCGAAGCTGCTGTATCCCAATACTACTTTTATTCAGCATGCAGGTATAACGAATACCATTTACGGCCCAGGACATAAGTTAAAGAAAATGAAAGATAACGTACCCTATTATTATGGAAGAAACTGGTTTATTTACAATGTAATCGGTGTAACGGCTGCTTGCCTTTTGGTGCGCAGCGAGGTTTATAGAGCGTGCGGCGGGCTTTATGAGGAACTTGCGGTAGCGTATAATGATGTGGATTTTTGCTTCCGACTCTATGAAAAAGGATTGTGTAATGTGCAGCGCAATGATGTTGTGCTTTATCATCACGAATCCTTAAGCCGCGGCGATGATATGCAGGATGAGCAAAAACTAAAACGTCTAATCCGTGAAAAGGAACGGCTTTACCAAAGACACAGACCGCTTTATCGTAATGATCCCTATATCGGAACTTTGCTCAATGCCGGAGAACCAGAGTTTTCGTGCAGATGGCTGGAGGGGTATGAATTAGTTAATACAGCAGGGACAGACAGCATTTTGCGTAAAGGGAAGCCGCTTCCTAGAGAAAAATCTATGAATCAGGCAATTATGGTCGTTGTGGAGGACTGCGGCAGAGATGGCTATATCCGAGGAGAATTTCAGAAAACGCATTATCTGATAAAAGGCTGGGCATATGTTCCAAACGTGGATAATGCCCGTTACAGTTATAAGCTATTGTTTCGCAGCAGTACAGGAAACGTTTGGGAACTGCCAATACAGAAACGTTATCGCAAAGATGTGGCGGCAATCCTGCCAGATGAAACCAATGTGGAGATGACGGGCTTTTGCTGCTGGATTACAGAAAATGTACTTCCGCCAGATACGTATCAGTTGTGGATCACTGCCAAAGATCGATGTTCAAGGCAGCGGCTGTATCGAAATACGAAGAAAACGTTAGTAGTGGAGTAAAAAGGACTGTAGAGGTTATAATATATTGAGGAAACCGCATCATACTGCGGTAGGCTCTAAGGAAATAGGAGTTTTAATTGTGATGGACTATGAAAAGGAGCTGTTTGCACAGTGTACGCCGTATTTGCAGTGGAAGCTAGAGGCGCAAGATTATGCGAAAGTGGGAAATCGGATGGATTTTTTGCCGAGAAAACTTGAGTTGATGGTGTTAGGGAAGCATATTTATTTGCTTCCTTTTTGTTCTTGTATGGATAGGCTTGCGGATTTGCTGGATGCAACGTGGATTGACTTGGAGGGGATCTATATTTTTGCTGGAGCGGCAGGCAGGCTTGCGCAAAATGCGATACAGGAATTGACGGCGGCTTTTGCAGCGCATCCCAAGGCGGAACTTGTCTATGCTGATGAGGATTATTTTGGTACTTTAGAGGAATTGTATGATATTTCAGAAGAGCATTTTTCTAAGGAGGTATTGCTGCCCTTTCGCGATGCTGAAACGGGGCTGTTTTGTGGGAAACCGTGGTTTAAGCCCGACTTTTCGCCGGATACGCTGAAATCTTTTTTTTATATAGGAAATATTTTTGCAATCTGCGGGAAAGCGTTAGAGCGTGTATGGAAACCGCAGGATAGTCTATATCAGATGATTCTCCGTATTGCGGAATGTTATATTTCGGGAAAGCAGGTTGAAAGTCTGGAAGTACAGAACAAAAGTACGAAAAATAGGACTGTTGAGGAAACAAGAGTGTTGGAAAAACAGGCTGAAAATCTGGAATGGAATGTTGTAGTATATAGGGATATCATAGGAGATTATCCGGTAAATGGGTGTATTGAAAAGGGTAGACAGGGAATTTTACATATCCCGAAGGTGTTATATACGAATCTGAATTTAGTAGAGAGTGAAAAATTGTATGGTGCAGGTGTGTTTGCTGCGGAGGGATTAGATGTATTATTGCAGGCACCGCCGCTGGTTTCTATTATTATTCCCAGTAAAGACCATGCAGAGATACTTGGCAGGTGTCTTTCTTCTTTGGCGGAATACACAAGATATCCCAATTATGAGGTGATCGTTGTGGATAACGGCAGCAGTGATGTGGAAAAAGAACGATTGGAAAAGCTGTTTGAGGAATTTAATAAAAGCTGTTTCCAAAAAGAGAAACAGCCGCTTCGGTTTCTTTATCAGAAGCAGCCGTTTAATTTTTCGACAATGTGCAATCAAGGTGCGCAGGCAGCAAAGGGAGAATATCTGCTGTTTTTAAATGATGATATTGAAGTTTTATGCACCGATAAATGGAAGGACATCCAGCAAGAAAATTCGTATCCAAAGCAGGAATCCGATTGGCTGGCTTGTATGATGCAGTTGGCAATATTAGAGCACGCAGGAGCTGTTGGAGCCAAATTATATTATCCAAAGGCAGAGCACGAAAAAACGTTTGCGGATTGTAAGACGCTAAATCAAGGCGAGGCGTTGGAAGCATACAAGATTCAGCATATAGGAATTGCCAATATGGGGATAGGGCCTGCGCATAAGCTGTGCAGAATCGCGGATAGGGGCAATTTATATCACGGCGTAAACCTTGTCAACTACAATATGCTTGCAGTAACTGCGGCGTGTCTGCTAATAAAAAAGGATAAGTTTGTGCTGGTTGGTGGTTTTGATGAAAGTCTGGCAGTCGCCTATAATGATGTTGAACTTTGTTTTCGGTTCTATCAGGCAGGTTTTTACAATATACTCTGCAATCAGGCGGTACTGCTGCACCATGAATCTTTAAGTCGCGGCTTAGATACCACACCAGAGCAGCAAAAACGCTTATCGGCTGAAAAGGAGCTGCTCTACAAAAAACATCCAAATAGGAAAGGTAACGACCCTTTTTACAGCCCGAATCTAGTACAGTGGGAGAAAGATGTCTTGTATCACACAGGGTATTTATATCAATGTGACAAGCCCGTTTGCCCCCAACTTTTATCCAAGAAAGAAGTGCGCTCACTTCCCGTATCGCATAAAAATAAATATCTGCGGAAGCTGACAGGAGAGAGCCGCATTTTATATGCAATTGATAGTGTGGAAAGTAGCGATATGCAACCAGAAGGGGAGATGCGGATGATAGGATGGTGTGCTATTGCGCAAACGGACAATGCCAAAGTGGAAAGGGCACTGTTGCTGCGGTCTGTAGAGAACAAAAACGTGGTGTATAAACTGCCTATTTTTCCTAAGCTGCGAAAGGATGTAGAGAACCTATTTGTGAATGAAACAGGAAATAAAAGGACACAGCACACAGCACTTGCAGGAATACAAGTGGTGTTTTCACAAAATGCGCTGCAAAAAGGATGTTATGAGATTGGGATTTATGTAAAAGAGCAGAGAGAATATGTGGTGTGGAGCGGAAGATACTTGGATGCAGAGGGATTGTATTAATTTTTACATTTCACGAGCGTTTTTTCATTTTATAGTGACAAATTTGCCCGGAATGTGTTAGAAACTGTCAATAAATAACGCATCAAATTAACAAGTTATTTTTTGACAATTCCTTAGAGATTCCTGGGCGCGACTATTTAAGGCAACGACGTGGGAGGAAATTAAAATGATTGCATCCAATGATGCGTATTTAAAAGGAGCATCCAATACATTGTATAATTTAAACTCCGATGATTTTATTTGGGAACGCTGACGCAAATTTATATTAGCAGTTTCCCTCCGCTTTGCGTTACGAAATATTATGGAAATGTGAAACTGTTGGCTCTTTTTTGCAGTAGTATATTTTTTCAATGGCAGAATTTGCCGCGGGGAGGTATTCTCTTGCAACGGCGTACCAGCCTGCTGCGACAGTGAGGGTAAAAGTTATTTCCATTTCCAATTCGGGATATGATAGGCACTGAATCCATTCGCTTGCAGAAACAGCCAGTAAATTTCCTGTAGGAAGGTACAGCCATTGGTAGGCATTGCGCAGGGTATCAGTATATTCTATTTCCCCCTCTTTTACAGTATTGCCAAAAAACCAGAGTATCATTTTGCCGCTGCTGCAGAAGTTTCGTATAGAAGCAGTTTCACGTAATCTTACAGTTTTCCAGTTTTCATTGGGAAAATCGTATATAAGTTCTGAACTGCCGGATATATCCAGCAGAATATCGAGTGCGTAGAGCATATCGCTGTCAAAAATTTTTTGATAGCTGGCATCTATTAAGATAAATCCATCCATATCGTCACATGTAAAATTAAATTTCAAGTTTTTCTCCATTCCTTTCCAAGATACAAACAAATTGTGAAAGTATTGTTAAGGTCTTTCACGTATGTTCTTCTATTAATTAAAATAAAGGGTTACAATAGCTGCAAGTATTTTAGTCCTTTGGCGGTTTTTTCGCGTGTTTTCGGGTGTAGCAAACTTTTTTTCGCGGCGGCAGCTGCTCCGTTTGGGGAAATTCTTTCATTGCTAAATCAACAATTTCATAAACACTTGGATTAGAAGGCAGACCGACTAGTTCCGGATAGAATATCAGGTCAGTACCTGCAGGATGGCTGATGTTTTCTAAAAACTTATGTATCAATGCAAGGTGTTCATCTTCTTCTAAGAATCTTTTGGTGTTTTTATTATACATTGTGTAAATGGATTCTGTTAAATCAATTAATTCTTCTCTTGACATTTTTTTCGGCATAAAAGACTCCTTATTTCCAGTAAAATTACATAAACAATGTGTTTGTTGAGTGGGTGTTTTGGTCTTCTGTGGGTGCGGTCTTATGAGTTAGAGTA
>VSNQ01000091.1 GCA_009774395.1 Lachnospiraceae bacterium | reverse complement strand
AATTATTGCTTTATACACTGTTTTTGTCAAACCCGTATAAATACAGGATTTATTCACCAGTGTATAAAATTATTCGGAATTTTAGGATTTATTAATCAACAAAAAGTCAAAATTATACAGGTTTCCTACCAAAATTTGCAGAATTCCATTCTATTTATCTCAATATTAGTCATTCGTAAAATGCGAATTAGATCTTTGCGTCTGTTTTTCTTTCAGATTTTTCCTTCCCTTACTTTCGACGAAATGGTTAATATTGTAACAAACATATTATTTTTTTCTTCCAAAGTTAGTACTCCCCCATATTTATGAGCCAATTTCCTTACTATGCCAATCCCTAATCCATGCTGTGCAGATTCTTTTTTGGTTGTCTGCAATTTATTGCCTTGCCAATGGGGTTTAATCTTAAACGTATTCTCAATACGAAATACCAAAATAAACTGATTTCCCATATAAAGACAAACTTTAATGATCCGTTCTCCGTCGCAACACTGTTCTGCAGCTTCTATGGAATTATTTAATAAATTTCCAAACAAAGAAACGATATCTGCATCAGAAATAAAATCTACATTCAAAAACTTTTCAGCTTGAATCTCAATTTGAATTCCTCTGCTTTTCGCTTTTGCGCTGTATTCAACAAAAATTGTATTTAAAACACTGTTTGCACAATAAAAATCTTTATTGACATCTTCTTGCATAATACCTTCTTTTTCGTTAATAATATTGATTATTGCTTGTGTTTCTCCCTCTAATGCCAATAACCTTATATTATTTAGATACGAATGAAAATCATGCATATAGCAACGATATTTTTCATTTAATTCCATAATATTTTGAATATTTTCATCTTCTGCTTCCTGTTTGATTTTATATAATCTATCTTCCTCAATTTGTTTCATAATAGCATGGTACTTTTCTAAAATAAAAAAAATAACTGCATTAGAAAAATATAAAAGTAACCCACCAACAGATATTAAAACTTGTTGCAAGTATCCAACAGGAAATTCCATATACATAAAACTACTTAGAATGATAATAGTAGAGATTGGTATAACAATCAAGTACCAAGCAAATTTTTGCTCTTTCTTAATTTCTAATTTTTTCAATGGTCTTTCAATTGCCAAAAGATAAAAATATTTTAAAATATAATCAATGACAAAATAAAAAATTTCATTTTCAGAAGTTTGCCATGCTATCATAAATATTTGGTTTTGAGAAAGAAATCGGAAAATTATTTCCAGTGCCGCCTCCCCTCCGGCAAATATCGTATAAAATATAATTGTATAAACAAGTGCACATCCCACAGGAATTTGAAATACATATAATGCAAAACCAAAGTATAAAATAGGTATGAAAACTAAATTTAATCCTGTCAATCCAAATGAATTTATAATAAATGAAAGGATTGCTATTAATACACAACCAATCGACAAGCGCCGCATACTCGAAAATCCATCGAAAATTGCTTTAAAAAAGCGGCAGAACATATAAATATCCAATACGCAAAACAATAGTCTTGGTATAGAAAGCATTATTACGTCCAATTGAACTTCTCCTCTTTAACTAAGGAACTTTTAAAGAATTAATCTTTACACTTCCTAAAAACTTTATATTCACAGCTTTATAATATTTTTTCACTAAGAAATAAGTTTTTCTTAGCATGAAATTCTTTTTCTTTACTTCGCGAGATTGTAAATTCACTATCCACTCCTATCAAATAATATGTATTTGCTTCGCATGACAGAAGGTAATTAAAATTGATAATATAACTGTTATGAGGGCAACCAAATTCATATCTTTTCAATTTTTCATAGATTACATTTAATTTTTCTGTACTGCGAATATCTGGTAAATTACCATTATTGTCTAATAAGCACATATAATCTTCTCGTGATGCCATTGCAAGATGGATTCTTGCTCCTTTCCCATATTTTTCAATATATAATACATCTTTTGCATTTACAATTATCTTTTTCTTTCCTATATTCGCAGATAATTTAGGTATATTCGCATTGCTTATCGCCTTATTCAGCACGGATTGAATGTATTTGTTCATTGTATCAATATCCATATTTTTCATAATATACCGAAATGGCTGCACTTCAAATGTTTGGCAAGATGGTTCTACAAATCCTGTAAAGAATACCAGTACTACGTTCATATCAATTTCCCGAATCTTCACTGCTGTTTCATTTCCATCCATTCCATCCATTTGAATATCTAAAAAGATAATATCAAATGCAATTTCTCTCATCTGCTCCAATAATACTTGTCCGCAGCTATATTCTTTTATTTGAAAATCATTGTCTAATGTATTATTTATTTTTTTACCAATCTCGTTAATTTGTGTTATTAGTACTTCCCGATCTTCTGCACAGTCATCACATATCGCTATTTTTATCATTTTTGCCCCCATACCTTTTCATTTTCTCTGCAATGATGTATTTCGTCTTATAGTATATAATATTATTATGCACAAAAAATAATGCTTTGTCAATGTTCTTTAAGACACCAGCAAAGGCCTATTTCTACCTCAGCAGCAAGCGCCATTATCAGCAAAGATACAAGCTTGGGCAATGTTCCAACTGTCGCTGCAAGAAGCAAGAGAGCTGTCGGAACGAGGTATTTGCGCGGATGATGCCATAAATCGCTTTCTGACTTCCATCCCCGAATCGGATAAAACCATTCCAGCAAAACTGTACCGATTGCGCTTTGCAGGGCAAAGGATATGGCAGCCGCAATCATCCATAACGTAACTCCGCCGCAGAAAAACTGCATACTGCAAAGGAAGACTGCATCAACTGTGCTATTTACCAGGAAAATAAACAGACAATACGGGATACAAAATCTCTTCTTTTGTGCGGGCAAAAATCGGACAGCCTGTTCCAGTGATGGGTCGCACGACAGCAGAATCGCAATCGGCGTATTTATGGACAAAATCGCAAAGCCCATTGGCGCAGCAAATGCTGTTTGTATCTGCCCGAAAAAAAGAGGCAGCACACAAGCCAAACAGCACATCGCAACCATATTGATACAATAATTTTTATGGCATTGAAAATAACGGAAAAAATAGCGCCATACGGAATATTGTCTATTGTGTTTAACTGTATGGCTGTTTTTTTCTTCTGCAAAATAAAAGGAAAATCCATCTGCATTTTGCAAAAACATAACTGCTATAATCATATTGACAAGTATCAGCAGCATAAACCATAACGCAGTTCCCCAAAGCAGAATGCCCGCAATTACCGCAGCGCCCCAAAAAACACCGATATACCAATATTTTCTAAATGCATAAATTGCAGCAGTCATGAAAACAGCATTTACCGCGCAAAGAATACCACCCAGAATCACCGCTGGAGCCAAATCCGATACTGCCAGCACCACCGCAAAAAGCGTTGCTGTTTTTGTAAAAAGGATATAAGCGCCAAACGCCGCCGTATATGCCAGCGTTAATTTCTTATTTTCAAAGGGGAGCATAAATAAATTTTGCATATAGGCAGCATTATCCTTAGAGGAAAGTGCCTGCCACAGCATTCCTGCGCTAAAGGTCGTTCCCATTAAATAGAAAATAGACGGCGCAATCTGCACATGCCACTCCGTTATATGCAGTCCCCAAAATAAAATAAAGTTAACCAAAAACGTTCGCAGCAGCGTATTATATTTTGCACCAAACAACTTTTTCGCAAAAGCATTAAACAGCATTTTCATAATGAAGCACCTCCCGAATTTCTGCGGATTTAATCTGTTCATGTTCCAATGCCTGACGGATTTTCCCGTTTTCAAGAACCAATACCCGGTCAGAAGTTAATGAAATACTTTCCAAAATATGAGAGGAAAACAAAACGGTTCCAACTTCCTTATATTTCACAATCTGCTGGTATAAATATTCTGTGCTCTGAAAATCCAATCCATTTACTGGTTCATCGAGAAACAACAGTTTGGTTTGGAGTGCAAAAGCAGTTATTAAAAACACCTTTTTGCGGTTGCCTGTTGATAAATCTTTTAGCAGCGTATCTGTATACGCTTCAAAGTGAAATCCCTGAATCAGTTGTGTTACATCCGGCAATTCTTTCTGATATGCGGCAAAAACATAGGAGATATATTCCCAAAATGTAAAATAGGAAAACGAATTATCTTCGGCAAATACCGTGTAGCGGCTGGTTTTAAAGTCCCGTCCTCGCAGTTCAATCGAATCGTTATGCAGCCAGATGCCCTCGGCTTGAAAAGAGGGCAGCAGCCCCGACAGCACTTTTAGGAATGTCGTTTTGCCAGCCCCATTTAATCCAACCATACCTACCACTTCATGCTCCGCCAATTCTAAAGAGAAATCAGAAAGCACCGTTTTCTTAGGGCAGTACCATGCACTTAAATTTTGAATTGTGAAAAGAGCCTTTTTCATTTTTATCTGCCCCCTTTGTTGTGTGTTTCTTTTTTCCATTCTGCATAAGCAAAGTACCAAAACACGACGCCCAAAAGAAGATAGAGCACTGCCATCCCCAAATTACCAGATACACCGCTTACAACTGCTGCTGCCAGCCAAATCAAACCCATTATTCCACGAATTAACACATGACGCATTTTTATATCCTCCTAACATTTTCTAGTAGGGGCGTCGCATTAAGACGACAGCCCCTATTGATTTAACGTAGGTTTATCATACACCCATATTATGCGCCCTGCATAAATGTCCGTAAACGGCTGGTTTTTGACCACGAACTTTATGAAATAGAAATGCCTTGGAAAGACAATGTTGCAACAGCACGAAATATCCCATCTTTGTAGAAGGTCTGCACTGTTCCCTCATACTTCTGCGCGGCTGTCTGGGCACTTTTCAGCCCCCAGCCATGTAGTCCATTTTCTTCTTTTGATGTTTTTAAAGTTCCATCTTTTTCGGCTGGCGCAGCTTGACAACTGTTCTCAACTTTAATTACTAACATTTGATGGATACGTCGGATTGTAAGGTGGATAAAACGTTCTTCTTTTTCTGGTATCTGCTGTACCGCTTCCAGCGCATTATCCAATAAATTTCCCAAAACTGCACACAAATCCGCACTCTGCAAATTCGTATGACGTGGAAACTCAACCTGTACCTGATAAATAATACCGCCTGCCTGCGCTGCCTGTGCTTTGCTATTAATTAGGTAGTCCAGTGTTTCATCTCCTGTCCATATGGTGTCCGTTATTTCCTGTACTGGGGTCTGCAGTTCGTCCAGATATTGTATGGCTTCTGCTGTTTTTTGATGTGAGAGTAGTTGTCGCAGCACACCGATATGATTATGAAAATCATGAAACAGTTTTGCATTTACTGCATACGCCTGATTTAAAGCTGTATAGTCCCGTTCTAGCAAAGCAGCTTGTTCCGATTTCAGCTTAGCAAGTTCCTTTTCGACTTCATATTGGCGATTCATATTGAATAGTAATATTGACATCATTAATACCACTGCCAATATCGTCCACATATTCAGCGTATCATCTTCAATTATAAGGATTGTCTGCTGTGATAATGTAACTACTGCAATAAAACTAGCAACCAACGCAAACGATACCAAACGAAACGCTTCTTTCCCTTCCATATCTGGATGTTTCCAAAAATATAGCCATGCACCCGCCAACAACAGATGAACCAGCCAAACCGCTATTTGCCCGTACGCAGTACTGTTATCCAAAAATACCGATGTCCGAAACAATACTCCAAGCCATGCCGCAGCAAGAAATTCCCAAAAGGAAACCGCAATCTCATAAAAAATACCAAGAAACAAGCAGAACCGAACTTCTGTCCCCCAAAAACGGCTGGCACAAACAGCAATCCAGACAGCCTCTGCTGCAATCACATAAAAATCTGGCAAATCTGCTGCAATCTGAAAAATAACCGCTATGACTGCTCCGACAAATGCAGCGAAAGCCGTTTTCGCAAAATCCTTTCGATTATTTGATTCTTTTCTATCTGCTGCTTTGCAGAAATTGTTTTTCGATACTAACAACCGCAGAAGGATAAGCAAATATATAACCGTCCTTACACCGCCTGCGGCAATTGGAGAAAATAGAATCAACATTTCCGTCATATATGCGTCCCCCAATAATGGTTAATCTGCTCCTTCACCGCTTGCAGGTGGGAGCGGCTTATGGGAAGCGCTGTACCATTTTTCAATACTGCCATGCCCTCTTTTATCTGCATAATATGTATTAAATTTACAATACAGCCTCTGTCGATATAAATAAATTCCTCTGCACCCAATTCTTCATAAATCTGCTGCAAGCTTTTTCGTACTTTTGATACTCCGCCCGCCGCCGTAATACTGGCATTTTTCCCATCACGCACAATATAATAAATTTCCCGATAAGGAATTTTCTCAAAACGGCTGTTTGTCTGAATCGTATAAGATTTTCCATCTTCCAATAGAATTAGTTGCACCGCGTCCTGAATCGCAGCCGGCAGCCGTTTATTTATTTCGTGCTTGGGCACATACCGAAAAATAGATAGTTCAAATGCGTCTATCGCATATTCGATATGAGAAGTAATAAAGATAATTTTCACATTGGGGAGCATCGGTTTTATTTTCTCTGCAATTTCCATGCCGCTGCTGTTTGGCATTTCAATATCCAGCAGAATCAGGTCAAAGAAAAAATGATCCGCAGTAATATCATAAAGCAGATTGTCACTGGCAGTATACACTTTTATATCTCCCCTGCAATTGCATTGTTTTATGCAGCTTTCCGCAATCTCCTTGTGGGCCTGCACAGCAACATTATCATCATCGCAAACTGCAATATGCAACATTGTATCACCTCGCTAACTTGTTAATACTAAGGGGCTGGCAATATATACAGTTTGGCATTCTGCTGCACTGTATATTTCACATTATACTATACATCTCTAACGGCTTCAATTTCTTTATTAAATTGGATGAGTTGCAAATATTTCAAGTTTTATTACTATTACTACAGAATAATACGAAGATCCTATTGCCTATTTTAACAAATCGCAAAAGAATGGGCGGCAGATTTCTGTGGAGTATAACCTAAACAGCATTTTCTCTCTGCTGCTATTTAACCGATTCCTTTTCCCATCATGAAAAAGAATGCTTATGAAACAAAAGAATTTAAATAATCATATCATCTATTTAAGTAATCGTAAATAAACAAGATAATGCCGTTTGCTATAAATACTTTCAATAAAATTGACGATAAAATATGTAAAACAATAAAATTGTATAAAACGTATTACAAGTTTTTAGAGTCAGGAGGGTACAGTATGTCATTAAGCGTAAATGGAAATACCAATCAAGTCAGCACAGAAAATAGCTGGTTTCAGAATATGAAAACAGCCAATTCTAAGGAACAGAAAACAATAAATACAACATTGTCGAAGGACGATAATTCGGTAAAAATTTCGATTTCACAGGAGGGTATTGAAAGCTACCGAAAGAAACTCCAAGAAAGTGGTATACAGTCAGCAGATGGAAACATCATGGAAAAGAAACACACTTTGATAGAACAATCGAAAAATGCCATTTTTGACAATCAGTATGAAAGCGAATTGACTCAAAAGGCGGGCGAATGGAAAGGACAGCGTGAAGGCAGCGGTACATACAGCCTTTCAAATAAAGTGGAAGATTATGTCAAAGCATATGGAAGCCTCTATGATGAAATTGTGCAAGGTTACAAGGATGGTACAAGAGTGCGTTACGTGGCAGATGAAAATTCTGAAACCGGTTTCCGTAAAATGACTATGGAAGAAGAATTAAGCCGCCTTGATAAAGCATTTCAGGAAACGTCTGATATGGTAAGCAAGTTAGCTGAAAATGCCAAGAATGCCGCCGCTGCTTTTAAAGACACAGCAGAAAAATTAGCTAACATAAAAGGTGCCAAAACATCTTTTGCAGACGCTTACAAAAATTTGGAAGCGAAAGGCTATACTGCACAGGAAAATGTAGGACAAAAAATGCTAACTCTTGCACAGGCATGGAAAAACGCTTATCAGGTTTCCGGCTCTAAAGAACTCGGAATGGAAAAGGTTTTGTCCATGTTAAACGATATGTTCCATATCAGCAACAAAGTGTGAAGAAAACGAATAAAAAGATACAACAAATGGAACGGTATCCGTTTCTTTGGGTATTCCTGCCTTGCGTGGATATCCATATAGAACCGCCTGCGCCGCTGTTTCCATCAGACGTTCTTTTACCGCCGAAAGCCTCCATACTTTGTTTTATGTTCTGTTCAGCTGTATTTATATCTCTTACCTCCGATTTTTGGTTGGCTCTATTATAATGCACATAACAGGCTATTCCGTCATGGATAACGCTATTTACAGCACATGGAAAAGCAAAAGAGCCGCTTTCCCACATCCTGCAAGCAGAGTAGCCTACAACTTCTCAGGACATCCAGTTATACACTGCAGCACAATGCCGACGACTATGGAATCCCTCTCCTTCCATTTTATAACCTGTTTTTATTACCCCATTCACACATTCCGTCTAAAATAGGAATTAAAGATTTTCCACGCTCTGTTAAGCTATATTCTACCTTTGGCGGAATTTGTGGATATTCTTTTCTATGCACTAATTGGTCTGCTTCTAATTCCTTTAAAGTGGAGCTTAAAGTCTTATATGAAATTTCACTGATATATTTTTTCATTTCGTTAAAACGGACAACTCCGAACTCCATTAAAGTATACAAAATAGTCATTTTATATTTGCCATTGATTAATGACAAGGTATAGCTGAAACCTGTTGTTTCAAGACATTCATTTGAAATGCAGCGTTCACTCATTTTACACTCTCCTTTAGGTAAGTATGTAACTTTATTGTAAGTATCGCACTTGTATGTGCGTACTTGATTTTATTTCAATTCTTGCTAATATTATAATATCAAAAACAGAGAAAGTCAATCTCACAGAATTAGGAGGACATATTTTATGAGCAAAAAAATTATTATTCTCAATGGAAGTCCAAGAAAAGCCGGAAACACAACGGCATTAACGGCAGAATTTAAGAAAGGCGCAGAGGAAGCCGGAAACACCGTGACAGAGTTTTTTCTTAACGATATGAACATAAATGGTTGTAAAAGCTGTTTTGGCGGCGGTAAAAACCCGGATAGCCCTTGTGTCCAAAAAGACGATATGGATAAAATTTATCCTGTTTACAAGAAAGCGGACATAGTTGTTCTTGCAACACCGCTTTACTATTGGACTATCAGCGGTCAATTAAAAACTGCCTTTGACCGCTTATTTGCTGTTGCGGAATGTGACCCTGATTATCGGAACCCTAAAAAGGAAAGTGTTCTCATTATGGCAGCCGAGGGCTACGGCTTTGAAGAAACTCTTTATTGGTATGAACATCTTGAAAAACATTTAGAATGGAAAAGCATTGGAAAAGTGCTTTGCGGCGGTGTAATGGCTATAGGGGATATTGTGGGAAAACCCGAATTACAGGAAGCCTACAATTTAGGAAAATCAATTCAATAAAGAAAGGAATTTGTCACTATGAATAAAATCAATTTACCCCAAGCCGCAAAATTAACTTCTCCAAATCCGGTAAGTGTTGTATGCACCATGAAGCCGGACGGTTCAACCAACCTTGCCACTGTTTCATGGTAAGTAATTGTCATAAGTAATTTATTAGCAGTTCCTTAGGACAATGCTGGAATTGGAAGCAAGAATGACAGCATTTGTTTCTTCATCTTCCTCTGAAACTCCCATACAAAATCAGCCCTGCCAAAAAACAACGTATCCATTCCGTTCTTTTCATGATTACCTCCAATTCTGCTATTTCTTTCTGTTTTTCCAGGTTTTATAAATCAAGTTTGCAGCAGGAAGCAGAATACAGATAATTACAAACCATTCTGGAAAATGCGGCATATCCTTTATCCCCCTCTAATGGATTTGCATAAGTATAGCTATCAGTACGCTGCCTATACCAATTAAAAATCCCGTGATGATTCGTTTCGCAGAATAACTGTATATTCTCTCTGGTTGGTTTCGGTCATAACGAACGGTAATCGGTGTTCCTACCTTGGATGCTAAAGGAACTTGTATGCGATTTTTAGATACAATGTTTCTGTTATTAACCTGATAGGAAATCTCTGCCAATTTTGCATTACGCCACTTTTCATTTGTCGGATTTGTTGATTTTATGGAAACAATCGTTCCACTCGTTTTCATTGTCTTTCCATGTTTTATTGCAAAAAGAATACAGTTAAATAAGGCAAAGGAAAACGATACACCCGCTATCATATACAAAACTATTACATCTCGCTCCATATAAAACCTCCTATGACAAATCACTTTTTTCAAAAAACCAAATTGACAAAATGGCTGATATTGAAAAGGTGACAAGACTGATGATAACGCATAAAATTGCTATCGTTGTTGTAGAGATAGTGTCTAAAAAGCTAAATCTTACCGCATTTTCTGGTTTAAACAGAAAGGCAAATAAAACAGGGGATGCCATAATAATTATGACAAACACAAATTTTGTCTTTTCGTATCCCAACTTATACAAAGCAGGAAAATAAAAAGATAATGGTATCGTGATTACAAAAAAAACGATAGCCGCCATTCTTATATCAAATGTTCCTAATTGGGGGAAAATAATTGTATCAATCCCAAAGACCAAACAGCAGACCGCATACATAATCAGACAAAAACCGTATTTTGAAAGCACAATCATTTTTCGGGGATAGGGCAATGCACAAAGCAGGGTAGTTGCCTTTGGATACTGGTGTTCCTTCAAAGTAACATACTGGATCAACATGAAAATGCTAAAAATAACAGTAAGCGTAAATCCCATTGCCCCCGCCGCTTCTGGCATCCGCCAAAGCATAATGGGCGGAATCAGAAATGATGCGATAAGCATAATGCCTACATATTTCTTTACAATCAGAAATTCTTTTTTCACTAAGCTAATTAACATCTTTTTTTCTCCTTTCCACATTCGCAAGCATAATGTCCTCGATTGTGGGTCTTTCTGTAAGAGCATCCTGCATATGCTCCATAACATCAGAACCCTGTTTTGTGATTCCCGTAAAGCCGAAAGCACTTTCCTCAATGGTCAAAAAATATTTTCTTGTATCCGTATTCAGTTTTTCAGTGCTTCCCTTTATGATTCGGTAGCTGTCAAGCAACTGGTCTTTTTCCTCTTGAAAAACGATCTCACCACCATCAATCATAATCAGCATATCTGCAATTTTGTCCAAATCGGAAGTAATATGTGTAGAGAAAAATACGCCTTTTCCACCTTTTCCCATATAATCCTTTAATATATTTAAAAGCTGGCTTCGGACTAATGGGTCAAGTCCGCTTGTTGGCTCATCCATGATAAGCAATTCCGCTTTATGAGAAAGTGCCAAAGCTAAAGCGTATTTCATCCGCATTCCTTTTGACAGGGTATTGATTTTCTGCTTTGGATTCAATGAAAACTGTTCCATGTAATCTACAAAGTCCTGTTCGCACCAATTTCTGTAAGCGGGGGCAATTACATTTTTCATTTCTGAAAGCGTTAATTCATCATAAAAGCATCCTTCATCAAGCACAATGCCGATGCGGTCTTTTATTTTACTTTCATTCCCATCCATGTCCATGCCAAAAAATTTTATATTTCCAGACACCTTATTTGTAAGCCCTAAGATGCTTCGGAGAGTCGTAGTTTTCCCCGCTCCGTTGATTCCGACAAATCCCGTGATACAGCCGTCTGGCAAATAAAGGGAGATGTCTTTTAAGGCAAAATCACCATACCTTTTATTTAATCCAGATACTTCTAAAATGTTATCCATTCAGTTTTCCTCCTCGTATAATATGTCCATCATGGCATTTAATTCATCTTTACGAATGCCTAAAGATTTCGCTGTCTGAATCATATCAAGCATTTTTTTCTCCACAAGCCGCCGCTTGGAATCCCGCAATAATTCAATGTTGCTTGTAGAAACAAAAGTGCCGATACCGACTTGGCTTGTTACAAATCCCTCTTGTTCCAACTCATCATAGACTCTCCGTATTGTTAAAACGCTGACCTTTAAATCGTTTGCAAAGGCACGAATAGACGGAAGTGCATCGCCCTCTACTAATTCCTCTTTTAAGATTGCGTCTTTTATCTGGTCTTTGATTTGCTGGTAAAGGGGGGCTTCCGATGTGTTCGATATTACAATCTTCAAATATCTTGCCTCCTTTAGTGTGATGTTATTACATACACATTATATACATATAGCACTTGTATGTCAATATTCTTTTGTTTTTTTCTAAAAAATACCTATATGTTTTCCGAAAAAAACGACAGAGCTTTTACACTCTGCCGCTTTGTCTGCCTATGCGCAAATGATTTCCTCGTTCACAATTTCCCTCGCACATGCCCTTATGTGAAAGACAGTGTTTCGGGGAAGTGCCAAAATCGGCACATTCCCCATGCCTATTTAATCAATTTTCCCTACAAAACGATAGTAAATCTCAATATCCCTCACGGTTTTACCATTCTCGCTTTCCCTGACTGGTGGACAACGATTTTCTCAATCAGTTCATAATAGAATAATCCACATGCATAGGAGATGAAAAAAACTATGGATATGATATCCCACACCATACTATATCCGCACCTCGGCAAAATAATGTTAAGTGCATAAACCAAAGGGTGCTCCGGCTGTGGCTTATTGGGGATAGGGAATCACACACTTATAAAACTTTCTTGAACCGATATTGATACATATCAGAATACATATTGCCCGAATATTGAGGTGTCAGCCTGCCATCCAGTGCGCCCATATCCACTGCAAAACCGCTGTCCGCCACGGAAAGCACCCCATCCTTGAACTGGAACTGTGAAGTGAAATCGGGAATCCCCAAGTCGCCGCTTATCCTGATCTTTCCTATGATATCTATCAGCGCATCATTTATCCGTTCTATCTTGGCATTGTCCTTAGTCTTGTTAATCAGATTAGCCGCCTTGTTCGGCAGCCCTCCAATCTTCCCGTCTGGCATCAGATAAAGATTTTCTAAGGAAATATCCTCCCCCGTAACCCCTTTCAGGTAGCGCCGCACTTCCTGTATGTCCGTGGCATACCGGTATGTGTTAGAGGGCAGGTTTCCCACGCTGTCCGCAATCCCTATGTAATACTGGTACATCCGGTCACCGTACTTTTCATCTATCAATTTCTGCACATGTTCCCGGACGGTTCTGTCCTCTATCCCGTCCACGACCACATCCCCGCTGCTCCCAATCCTTACGCGCATCCCCTCCATATCCTCACGGGAAATGCCAATTCCCTCCAAATCCTTAACGAAATCATCTGAAAAGCTGTTTTTCAGTTCCGCTTTATTCTGCGCTTTTTCCATGTCTTTCAGGTTGGCAAAAATCTTCACATACTCCAGTTCCGCATCATTTAAGTCCTTCCCATCCGCCATGTCCTGCAGCAGTTCATCCACGGTGCGCCCGCCCTGATACTTCTTTTCTTCCGGCAGGCTGTCAAACTGCTTTTGGTGGAGCTGTTCCAGCTCTTTTAAATAATTCTGCTCCGTTTCCCGCAGTACTGCATTATACTGGTCAAGATATTCCCGCCAGTTTTCATCTTTCCGGCTGTATGCGTTGTGGAGATTCCCATATGCTTCCCTGATGGCGTCAGTCTTTTCGTGCTCCTTATTTTGGGTAACATGGAAACTGATCTTATAATAATCATCCGGGGAAACTTCCTCCCCGTTTCCGTTTTCTACCTTAATGCAATATTTGTTGGTCTGGATATCCCAAGTAGGGATGTTTAGCTTCTTCCGCCCCTCGCCGTCCCACTCTGCCTTCCCCACTTGGTTGCCGTATTCATCATATAGGGTAAGGTCGTAATCACAGCCCTCCGGCATATCAATGTAAGCTTCAACGCCAAAGTAATTCCGTTGGAAGTTCATAAATGGAATGGAAAAGTTATAAAAATCCACATCCTTATCATCGCTCAGATTCCCTTTCAGGCTACTGGTTTCGTCCTTAATCAGAAAATTCAAATCCAAGAATGCGCTGCCTTTGTCCTTATCCGAAACCTCATAAGTGGTATGCTGCCTGCGGTATGTATTATTGCTGCTGAGAGTACAGGTGTCTTCCTGCAATACCATGTTTTTCCGCATTTTTCCTTCAAAAAACGCATTTGATTCTTTTATTGTCATTAAATATATAGGCTTATCACGAAAAGCCGCTCCATATACAGAACCTGCATCATTTACCGAATTAACTCCCATTTCAAATCCTCCCTTATTTTGTTATGTCGGCCCCTCAATCGTTCAGAGCCCCTCCATCTGCCTGTCGCCCGACCGCGCCTTTGCCAGCCTGCTTCTCTCCTGTTCCGCCTTCGCAGCCTTTTCATCCAACAACTCCTGCTGCTGTTTCTTAGCCTGCCTGACTCATCTGCTGTCCTCCGTAATGTATTCCAGATATGCCTTTATAAAATCCTGGTACTTATACTTGGAAATCGGGAAACGTTTCCCATTTTTCATCTGCACTTCCGTCCGGCTGTATTTTTCCACATATTTCATGTTGACCAGATACCCCTTATGAATCCGGAAAAAGCCTTCCCGCAGTTCCAACTCCATCTCACTTATCTTTCCATAGCATTCTATTACCTCCTCCCACATGGATACGATGATCTTCCTGTTACTGCTCTCAATGTAGTAAATATCATCAACCGGGACATTCCTTGTGATGCTCCCGCTCCTGACCAGTATTTCCCCCGGCACAGTGTTCTTTTTTCTATTCAGGCAGCGGCACGCTCTGACAGCCTGCGCAAACACATCTTCAAATTCCTTTTCATCTATGGGCTTCACCAAGTATTGAAAGGCATTGAAGGTAAAAGCCTTCGGCATATACTCTGGATATCCTGTCACAAATATCAGCAGGGGCAGGCTGCCCCATAAAACTTCTTCCCTTTCTTCCTTCCAGTCCCTGATCTGTTGCGCTATTTCAATTCCGTCAGTTCCATCCATAGAAATATCAAGAAGCAGGATGTCTAACGGTTCCCTGTCCTCCTGCTCCCAAAACCGCAGCAATTCCTCCCCAGACGAAAATTCCATGACCCGGCATGGTACATCCTGCTTTTCTATCAGCCTCTTTATATAAATGCGTATATTTTCTTCGTCATCGCAAACCGCAATATTCAATCTGCCTCACCTCGTATCAATGTTTTATTATCAATAGGGACTATTATTTCCCGTCCACTTATTTTATCGGCAAATATCAGTAAAAAGTAAGAAAGAGTGTTGTATCTGGACACTTGGCGGTAGTGACTGGACATTTCTAAAAATATATCCCGTTCCCCTGCAAGGCGGCACAAACGCAAACCGCCGTGTAAGCATATTACCTCTGATTCCCCCGCTTTCCAAGTGGTTTTCTGAATAGGAAAAAGGGCCTGTGAGCCCTTTGTATCAATCTATTCTTCCGTTTCAATGAATTGCAGCGGCTCTTAGGCCGCATCACCACCAAGACACTGACGGAATTCATGAGAGGCAAGACCACACTGTGCTTCCCACCAATACATACTGCTCAAAGTTCATGGTAAGCTCATAGCCTTTGAAAACTTCCTGCAAAATACGTTCAAAATACATTGGCTTCCCACAAACGGACAGAATCCTGTCCGCCACCTCATGCACTTTATCCCTGTTATAACGGACAAGTCCCTTCACATCTGCAGAGGCATCTACATGGGCGGGAACGAACATGGTCGCCTCCCTTTAATTGTTCGGATAGAATATCACGTTATAGGCGGCGCAGGATTTATCTGAAACATTGTAGTAAGCATGGGAAACATCAGCCCTAAAACGTATGGACTATTTTTCCTGCGGTATCACTTCTTTCACACCGCCACATGATTACACTTCCTATTTTTTTCTGTTATAACCTATTATGCTTACTATCATTGAAACAATAAAGAGGACAATTACTGCAATCCCTGCCGCAACAGCATAAGAGAGTATGGAACTTGTCATAGCAGAAAATCCAGCCCCGTCTTCAAAATACTTAACAAAATAGAACATGGGAATAACTGTAATAAGCCCCATTGTCTGCGCAGAACGGAAACCAAACCAATAGGTTAATGGCAGACAGATTCCAGTCCATAACAACGGAACAATCAGAGATGCAGCAGCAGACACTCCCCAAACAGTAACATTGAAACTCTGAAAAGCAATACTGGGTAAAAGATTAAATATAATGCTTCCCACAATGCTGACTGCTAATGTGCAAATAACGGAAATATATTTGCTTGTTACTACTGAAACCGCATTTACAGGCATTGCTAACTGATATTTTTTCCAACTTGCCTTTTCATCACTTGCAAAACTCATTATATTCTGCATACCTATTGTCAAGGCAAGCATTACAGATGCGAACAGCCCCGCATAAACTCCGGTATTGACCATGAGCAATATAATTGCGCCAACTGCTACCAGAACCAGCTTTTTGTCAATACTCTTAAAGAAAATTATATTATCTTTGTAAACCAAACCTTTCATGCTGCGCCTCCTTTGATGTAAAAAAGCATAATATCTTCCAGTGTTGCATTATCAACCACAATATCTTTGTATTTGCGCCTTATCGCTTCTTTGTCACGGACAAGACACTCCACACTGACATTTGTAACCCTGTGGATAATATAATCATCCGGCGAAATGGAAGCAAACTTTTCTCTCCCGCACTTCACTATCCCAAAATGATAAACAAGGTCGTCTTTTTGTTCCTCAAAAATAATTTTGCCTTGATGAATCAAGATTACATAATCCGCAATCTTTTGTATGTCCGACGTAATGTGAGAGGAAAAGAAAATGGAACATTCCTCGTCCTGTATAAATTCTAAAAATAAATCTAACATTTCATCACGCACAACTGGGTCAAGCCCCGTAGTCGCTTCATCTAAAATCAACAACTTCGGTTTATGTGCCATAGCACAAATAATGGATAGCTTCATTTTCATGCCCTTTGAAAAAGAGCCTATTTGTTTCTTTTCAGGGATTTTGAATTTTTTTAGGTACTGTCTGTAAAGGCGGCTATCCCATGATTTATATACGCCGGACAGTATTTTTTCAATGTCGGATACATTCAATACATCATGGAAGTTGCACTCGTCAAAGACAACGCCTATATCTTCCTTGACAGAAGAAATTGTATGTTCCATACCAAAAATCTGTATTTGCCCATTATCCTTTTTTAATTCATCAAGTATCAGGTTAATGGTCGTACTCTTACCTGCCCCGTTTTCGCCAATAAAGCCGACAATCCTGCCTCTCGGAACTTGAAATGAAACATGGTCTAACAAAAATTCGTCAAACTGTTTGCATAAATCCCGAACTAAAATGTTGTTTATTTCATGAATGCTCTTCTTCATTATTCTCGCCTCCTGATTATTCTTCGTAAAACAACTTTAGAATATTTGTCATTTGTTCATAACTGATTCCATGTGCTCTGCCGATTTCCGCAACCTTTTGTAACAATTCCTCTGCTACACGCAACTGTTCTTCTTGGATAAACTCCTTGTTTTGGGCTGCAACAAAGCTCCCTTTTCCAGATACAGTTTCTATGAATCCGTCACGGGTCAAATCTTCATAAGCCCTTTGGACAGTAATAACGCTGATATGCAAGTCTTTTGCTAATACCCGCATGGACGGTAACGCTTCACCCGCAGATAGAGTTCCGTTCATAATCAGATTTTTGACCTGCATACATATTTGCTCATAAATAGGCTTATCACTGCTGTTGCTTATGATTATTTCCATTTATTCACTCCTCTCTATGTGTATTATCTGTATCAAGCGTACTTGTTCGATAGATACAGTATATGCGCTTTTGATATTATTGTCAATATCCTATTTTAATTATTTTAAATATTTAAGAATGATTGTAATTCCGTAGCAGTCGGCACCCTTTTCTTGCATTGCTATTTTCCATTAAATTTTTATCGTTTTATTCATATACAAACTCGAAAACTCCTTACACTATCACGAAAACCCTATATTATCACGAAAACTCCCAGCGGGTTTCCGTGATAATACAGGCAGTTTCCATGTTCGTATATGAATTTTGCCTGCGCGTATCGACTTTTGCGTGATAGTATGGAGTTTTTCCTGATAGTATCCGAGTTTCCGTGATAATAACCAACTTTTGCTTACGAGTATATGCTATCAGACAAAACAACCCTCAGAACAACAGTGCACACTCTCACTAATGTAAAAATGCCCTTAAAAGCACACGGAAATAATGAAGCTTTGGAAGCTATGTAGTGCCAAAAGTGCCGTGTTTACGGGCTTTATGGGCTTTCCGTGTCTGTATCTGCCGTGGAAGGAAACACCCTGACAAAATATGATACCCCCAAATTTCTACAGTATTTTTCGACAAATTAGAAAAGCTGCTCCAAGAAACTCATTTGATTATTTTTCAGCGATTTCACTTTTCTTTCAGTAATTCTATCATCAGAAGAAATGTTTCCACATAGTAGAGCCGAATCTCGCTTATATAATTTAACATTTTCTTCTACTTTACTATTATTAAAATTCGCATAACAATATTTACATCCATTAAGGCAAGTATTATATGTCCCCACCTCTACGCTTTCAAAGCAGCCACACTCTTCCCTCTGATTTTTATCCTTTTCAGCAATCAGCTTACAACCTAATAATCTCTCAATTAGTTTTTTATCTATACAGCTTCCATGCTGAATGCCAACTTCGGAAAGATTTATTTGCTCTGCACAAGTTTCAATTATTAAATTATACTTTGAAGCAATCTGAGCCATTTCCATTGCCAACTCAATCATTTCTTCATTTGTTATCTGCTTAATATCTAGTTCCCTTGTGTTTCGTTGTGCTTTGGAATACAAATCAACAAAGCTGATAACTACCTTTTCAGTATAATCCGCAAGATTACTGGCTATTTCCTCAAAAGCCTTTAAATGGTAATCTATTGTATATCGCTTACTTATCAAAATGGGATCATATCTCCATATTACTCTTTCTTTTCCTATTTTTTCAGACAATCGTATAAATGTTGGAATAAGTTCTTCTCTTTTATTTGGAAGATTTGGTTCCACATCCTTACCATACCCTGTTAAAGTAAATTGAAAATAATACATATATTTTTGTAAATCCCCTAACTTTTCAATCATATTTGCAGGATTCTTTGTCCAAAACACAATACAATCTACCACTTCTGGTGAAAGGTCTATTCTACTTATTTGATGCGCATTCATAGGATTTCGTACATATAAAAATCCTTCCTTAATTCTAGCAATAAACCAATCTGAATAATAATTCGGGATATCCGTTCTTCTACTCACACTTAAAATCATATCAAGTCCTTCCTATCAAAAGATAATACCTGCCTTGCCTCGTCAGGTTACTTCTGCATTTTCTTTTTGATAAGCATGGAAATCAGCATGGCCGCTATCCCCAATGCAAGATAAACTGCCGCATACAGGATAAATGCCGTTTCCCCCATGTCAAAGAATATCCATGTACCTATGAGGAACAGCGCAGCCGAAATAACCGGAAGGCTCCATAAATGCCGGAGGTCTTTTCCCGCAAATGCTCCGATTAGCACGGAATATAATGGATTAACTGCAAAAAACAGAAGAAAACATACCGCCATTCCTACATCGCCTTTTACAAAAGTAACCGCAAGCCACGGAAACGCCAGCATAACTACCGCCGAAGCCGCCAACCATAAAATAATGTTCTTTTTCAT
>VSNQ01000090.1 GCA_009774395.1 Lachnospiraceae bacterium | reverse complement strand
AAGAAATAGAAAACAATCACAATCAAGAAATAGAAAATAATCAAAACCAAGAAATAGAAAATGTCCAAAACCAACAAAATGCTAAAACTTTAGGAAAAAACCAAAACCAAAACAAAAGTCAAATCTACCAAAACTTTCTGCATCAGATATCAGATATTGAAAACAGTCGTTTTTTTCACTGTTGTATTGCAATTGCAGGAATTGGAAGCTGTTTTTGGGGATTGTATTTTATAAAAGTAAATATGCGGTTTGATAGATTTTTACATAGAGAAAGAATGCTTTATGAGGGTATGAATTTCCCATTGCCGATTTATATCGTGGCGGGACTGCCTTCCCCGTGCCTGTACGGCAAGGTGATTTATATTACACCGGAAATGACAGTGAATGAACAACGTCTTACGCATATGCTGACACACGAATACTGTCATTATAGACAGGGCGATTTACTTTGGTCGGTGCTGCGTTGCCTTTGCATTGTCTGCTATTGGTGGAATCCGCTTGTATGGATGGCAGCGCGCCTTTCCAAACTAGACTGTGAACTTGCCTGTGATGAAGCGGTTTTGCGAAGGCTTGGAGCAATGGAGCGGATTCCTTACGGCGATACATTAATTTCTTTAATTCCTGTGAAAAATAACAAACATCATTATTTTTCTATTGCAACGACAATGGGGGAAGGAGGGCGCAGTATGAAAAAGAGAATTGAGCGGATTGCCAAAAATTCCAAAGCAATCGGAGCTGCAGGAGTTTTGCTGGCAGTTTTGGCAGTGGTATGCTTTGTAAGCATGAGTACAGCAAAGCCGCAGCAAACCGAAAACAATATTTTAACGGATGATTCTTCGATAAATAATCCGACCGAGAAAAATCCAGAAAAAGAGGTTATACAGGAATCGAATACACCAGAACAAAATAGTACAATGGATATACAAAAATATACAATGAAGCTTCCGAAAGAAAGCGATTATATGGATATTCCCTATCTGGAATTAAATAAAGAACAGAAGACGTTTCAATTTCATGTGTGTATCGTATCTTCTTACCTAAATTATGGCACGTATACAATAGAGGATAATATTTTAAAAGCTGTAACAGACGACGGCAAATATCATTATCAATTTCGCAAAAATGGCGAAGATTCATATATTTTTATGGCAGATCAGTCGTCGGCATTGGAAAATTGGGATGATAAATTAAGGCAGATTACACCAGAAATTTTAGATGGAACAGAATTTTGCCTAGAAACAGATGGGCTGCCAGTACCAAACGAATCTGCGCCAGATGATGCAAATCAAGCAGTTTTTGATTTAGATAAAGCTATAAGTCAAGCGATTTTTGCATATAACAAGGAAAGATACTGGAAGGGGGAATGCGCTGCAGAAGGGCATATCCAGCTTCACAAAACAGAAACCAATGAGGCGGAAATCGACAGCAGTTCTTCTCAAAATAAAGGAAACAACAGTTTAATAACAGTCTACGCATTAACAATGTATGGACAATATGAGTTTCAAAACGGAAATTTTGTTAAGGGAGGGGGCAGCGGTGTTATTCCTGCTGTAATAATATTTTCATACAGCGATCAGCAAGGGTATTTATTGGAAGATTATCAAGAACCAATGGAAGGTACAGATTATCAGGAGTCCATTGAAATGCTATTTCCAGAAACTTTGTGGAAAGACTGCCTTTCACCGTCAGAAGAAATACGCAATAACCTAAAAGAACAAGAACAGGCTTATGTAAAACGTTATTTTCAGGAAATCGGGCGGGAAGCAGCAATTGGAGAATACAGCGACTTTGAATATCTTTTGCTGACAGATGCAGGCATTCGTGTAGAGGTGTCTAATAAGTTGTGCGATTTGGGAAAAGAATACTCTAATTATCCCGATTTTATTGGTAATATTGAGCGGGTGGAAGACAATATCCGTTATGTGTATGAAATGGCATTGGATAAAGAGAAAAACGAAATTATATATACTAAAAAGGAATACAATACAGGAGAAGTGGCAGAACAGCATATCTTTGATGCAAGTACAGGGGAATTGCAACAGAAAAAATTGCCGCTTATCCAGCAGAAAACGACAGAAAAAGCTGTACCAACACAAATATTTACAGAGGAGGTCAATACGTTAGAGGGCATTTCTATGGAAATTATTTCCTATGATACGGTTTCTGCGGTTGCTACGATAAACAATACAACACAAAAAGAGATTACGTTCGGCGAATACTATGATTTACAAATTCTGCAGGACGGAAAATGGTACAGTTTATCCTATTTAATAGACAATTATGCTTTTGATGATATTGCTTACATAACAACACAGAATATTCCAACACAGTGGAGCGTTGATTGGACGTTATTCCACGGCGTATTATCAGCGGGAAGATACAGAATTGTGAAACCTATATCAGTCGAACAGGATCTAGGGGATTTTGCAGAATATTACCTTGCAGTGGAGTTTACGTTATAGTTAAAATAATTTAATTTGTGGACAAATATATTGATTACTCGGCTGCATTTAAGGAAAACATAGAAAAATATCTTGAAATATTCCCCATTTTGTGTTAAACTATCTTACTATAGCAGGCTTTTGGGGAACATATTTTACAGAAAAAGGTTCTTTATTGTAAGCTTGGCATTAAGGAGGTGTTAAAATGGCAGTTTTAAGGATAATTCTTACCGTTATATTAATTTTAGTGTCGATTGCATTTACAGTAGTTGTTTTAATGCAGGAGGGGAAATCAGCAGGGCTTGGCGCAATTAGCGGTGCAGCAGAAACCTATTGGGGCAGAAATAAAGGCCGTTCCATGGAGGGAGCACTTGTCAAAATAACAACCGCTCTAGGCGTAATATTTATACTGCTCTCGATTGTTTTAAATATAAATTTTTAAGTACAGCTATATTTAAGATAAGATGATAAAACACTCTTGTAATAAGAGTGTTTTTCGTTTTTATGCACACGGGCACCCAAAGGAAATATGTCAGCTAAGGCTGACGGGTGCCCGGCGCACGAGTAGGGGAAAGGTTTTTCCCCTGCTCGATTGCGTAGCCCTTTGCAGAGGAAATATACCGCTAAGGCGGCGTATAGTACGCATAGCGAGTAGGGAAAAGGCTTTTTTCTACGCAATTGGGCAGCCCTATGAAGAGGAAATATGTCGCTAAGGAGATGCGCAAGTTATGCGGTGAGAAGAAGAAAGGCTTTTTTCGACGCAATTGCGTAGACTTATGCAGAGAAAAATGGAGGTTTTTTATGGCAGATAAAAGGAAAAAAATTATTTTGGAGTTAATGGGATCGGATTTTTATGTACCAATGAAAGAGAAAGAATTGGCGGTAATGCTTCAGGTGTCGAAGGCGGACAGAACAGAACTAAACCGCCTTTTAAATGAATTGCTTGCAGAGGGGAAAATTTCTATTACAAAGAAAGGGAAGTTTATTAAGGCAAAGCATTCGGACAAGGAGTTAATTGGTACATTTACAATGCATCCAAAGGGCTTTGGATTTGTGGAAGTTGAGGACAGGGAGGAGGATTTGTACATTCCTGAAAATTATATAAACGGTGCGTTCCATAAGGATACGGTAAAGGTTTCTCTTTTGTCAGGACAGGGAGGAAAGCGTCAGGAAGCACAGGTTATTGAAATTATTGCAAGAGGAATTACGCAGATTGTCGGCACATTTGATAAAACAAATCAAAATTTTGGCTTTGTAATACCAGATAATGATAAGATTATTGATGATATTTTTGTACCCTCAGAACGTTCTAAAGGTGCAGTATCAGGGCATAAAGTAGTATGTCAGATAACCGATTATGGCAAGAACAATCGCAAGCCGGAGGGCAAAATAACAGAGATTTTAGGTCATGTCAACGATCCTGGGGTCGATATTATGTCAATTGTAAAGGGATTTGAGCTGCCGACAGAGTTTTCAGAGAAGGTGCTGCATCAGGCACAGCGGGTTTCTAATGAAGTTTCAGAATCAGATAGGGCAGGCAGACGTGATTTGCGTAACGTGCAAATGGTTACGATCGACGGTGAGGATGCCAAGGATTTAGATGATGCAGTAAGCTTGACAAAAGAGGGGAACATTTACAAGCTGGGGGTGCATATTGCGGATGTAACGAATTATGTGCAGGAAAATTCTGCGCTGGATTGGGAGGCAAAAAAGCGCGGCACAAGTGTTTATCTTGTGGATAGGGTAATTCCCATGCTGCCGCATACGCTGTCAAATGGTATCTGTTCATTAAATGCCGGTGTGGACAGGCTGGCGTTAAGCTGTTTGATGGAGATTGACCATAATGGAGAGATGGCCAGCTATGAGATTGTGGAATCTGTAATCAATGTAGATAGGAGAATGTCTTACACCAGCGTAAAGAAAATCCTTGAGGAACAGGATGAAGCAGAGCGAGCAGAATACGAAACGCTTGTCCCAATGTTTGAGCAGATGCAGGAACTTGCGGCAATTTTGCGGGAAAAGCGAAAAAAACGTGGATCTATTGATTTCGATTTTCCCGAAACAAAGATTGTTTTGGATAGAAAAGGGCATCCGATTGATATTAAACCGTATGACAGAAATGTTGCAACAAAGATTATTGAGGACTTTATGCTAATTGCAAATGAAACAGTGGCGCAGCATTTTTATTGGATGGAAATGCCATTTGTCTACCGGACGCATGACAATCCAGAGCCGGAAAAAATCGCGAAGTTAGGTACTTTTATTCGGAACTTTGGGTATCACATCAAGGGAAAAGATGATGAAATTCATCCCAAAGAATTGCAGAAGCTTTTAGCAAGTATAGAGGATACGCCGGAGGAAGCTTTAATTGCTAGGCTGACGCTGCGCAGTATGAAACAGGCAAAATATACAATTGACTGTACAGGTCATTTTGGGCTGGCTTGTCAATATTACTGTCATTTTACATCGCCAATCCGCCGTTATCCCGATTTGCAGATACACCGCATTATTAAGGAACAGCTTCGCGGGAAATTAAACGAGGAACGCATAAAACATTATGAGGAAATTCTGCCAGAAGTGGCGTCAAATTCTTCAAAGATGGAGCGCCGTGCCGATGAAGCCGAGCGTGAAACTGATAAGCTGAAAAAAGTGGAATATATGGAGGAACGTATCGGCGAAGTGTTCGAGGGCGTAATTTCCTCTATTACAACCTGGGGCATTTATGTGGAACTGCCCAATACCATTGAGGGTATGATTCATGTATCCATGCTGTCGGGCGACTATTTTTATTATGATGAGTCCACTTATGAAATGGTTGGGCAGGCGACAGGCAAACGCTATAAATTGGGTGAGAAAGTAAAAGTGAAAGTTCGTTCAACGGACAAAATGTCTAGGACAATTGATTTTATCATTTCTGAGGACGATGAAACGGAGGAGGAAAAGGGATAGATGGCAAAAAATGAAACAATGAAGCTGGTAGCCAATAATAAAAAAGCATACCATGATTATTTTATTGAAGAAAAAATTGAGTGCGGGATTGCGCTGCACGGCACAGAAGTGAAATCGCTGCGTATGGGCAAATGCAGTATAAAGGAAGCATTTATTCGTATCGAAAATGGGGAAGTTTTTGCATATGGAATGCATATTTCTCCATATGAAAAAGGTAATATTTTCAATAAAGACCCGCTACGCGTAAAAAAGCTGTTATTGCACAAGCAGGAAATTAATAAATTATTGGGTAAAATTAAAGAAAAAGGATATACATTAGTACCATTGCAGGTATACTTTTCAAGAGGCAAAGCAAAAGTTGAAATCGGACTGGCACGCGGTAAAAAATTATATGACAAGCGTGATGATATCGCCAAGAAAGACCAGCGCCGCGAAACCGAACGGGAATTTAAGGTGAAGAATTTGTAAATGGTTTAAGGAAATGGTTTAAAGCTAAGAAAGAACAATATAAGTAACAGTTCAGCCCAGAGCGTTGCACTATGCTGCAAGGTTTGTAAGAAATTATATTGATTGAGATGCATCAACCCACCACGAAGTGGTTTTCACGAAGTGGTTTTCACGAAGTGGTTTTCACGAAGTGGTTTTATATGGCTTGATGCATTACAATTTGGTAAGGCTGAATGAAACAGTATCAATCCCCCAGCTGAGCTGGGGGAATAACAGATGCAAGTGGCGGTGAACGGAGTACAAAAAAACTACCCCCGTTGTATAATAGAAGCAGGTCTAGCAAACCACTCTAAAGACAACGGAGGCATATCCATATGGACGATAATAGTTTAGCACATAGTCGGTACAATTGCACGTACCATATTGTATTTATTCCGAAATATCGTAGGAAAGCGATGTTTGGAGAGTTAAGGAAAGAGGTAGGAGAGATTCTGGGAAGGGTGTGTAGAATGGAAGGAGTAACAATCATAAAGGCGGCTACACTTCCCGATCATGTGCATATGTATGTATCAATCCCGCCCAAGTTGAGTGTATCAAAGGCCGTAGGCCTTATTAAAGGCAAGAGTGCGCTTATGATATTTGACAGACATCCAGAATATAGAGAGAAAGGGAATCGTCATTTCTGGGCAAGAGGATATTATTGCGAGACGGTCGGCAATGTAAATGAAGAGACGATAAAGAAGTATATTCAGGAACAGTACGAAAGAGATAGGATGGAGCATTAAAAGAGAGCCGCTTTTAAGCGGCCTACCAGTAAAGAAAGAACGGTTTGCTAGACCGCCTTTAGGCGGAAACGCAAAGGTCTTGCCCCAGGGGGGCTTCCCCATTCCACCAGCTGAGCTGGTGGTTGGGCCTTTGGGCGGTGAATTGTAATAAACAAAGTATACTCATAAATGAAAACAATTGCCAATCTAAATGTATAACGGGTGAACGCTGCTACAATGCGGGTGTAGTAAACGCCAATTAAATGCGTTCACGAGTATAACACAATCAAAATGGAGGCATATTCTGTGGAAAACGATACTCAAAATAATGAAGAACAGTTTAAATTACTGTTAATGACATTGGAGGAGATTCGGCATGGAATATGCCTGTTTTTTGCTTAAAAATCTAAAAAAACCAAGAAATATTTTACATAACATAGATTTTATACTGCTTAACAGTTAAAATTTCCGAGTAACCTGACTACATAACGCCAGCCATATACGTTTAATCAGTACAGCATGGTAAATTTTGGCGTTATGTAGTATAATTTTCGAATGGCAGATAGCGATCGAGATTAAACAAAGCAGTGGAAGCTTATGAAAAGTCAAAATCTATAGTCAATAATTATTTTCAATTTCTGACGGCTTGCAATCATGCGCAGTATTGGTTATAATGAATAATGTATTTTTATAGAATATTTTGACGAAAGGCAGTACATAATGGCAAGACGGAAAGGATTAACCTTTTATCAGAAAAAGAAAAAATTGAATATTGTGTTGTTAAAGGAGATTATAAGCTGGGTATTTTGGATATTTGCATCAATTCTTTTGGCAGTGGTAACGGTTTACTGTGTGGGAATGCAGACAAGCGTTATTGGTGCGTCAATGGAGCCGAGTCTTTATAACGGGCAGGATATCTTTTTAAACAGATTGGTGTATCATGTATCTTCACCAAAAACGGGTGATGTTGTGGTTTTTCTTCCAAACGGGAATGAAAAATCACATTATTATGTAAAGCGGATCGTAGGCGTTCCTGGGGATACGCTTTGTGTAAAAAAGGGTATTTTGTATGTAAATGGAAGCGCTGTGGAAGAATACTTTAATGATATTATTGCAGAGCCGGGGCTGTTGGAAAACGAACTGACGCTGGAAGCAGATGAATATTTTGTAATTGGTGATAACTGCAATAACAGCGAGGACAGCCGTTCTGCGAATATCGGAAGCGTGAAGAAAGAATATATTATCGGGAAAGCGTGGTTTAAAATGGCGTCGGGTGACAGCGAAATGGGTCTGATAGAATAATTAAAAATATATAAATAGAATGTATAAAAAGAGCGGGAGGGCTTAGAATGGCAAACTATCAATGGTATCCGGGGCATATGACTAAGGCGAAGCGAATGATGCAGGAGGATATCAAGCTGATTGACTTGATAATCGAACTTGTGGATGCTAGGATTCCGCAAAGCAGCCGCAATCCTGATATTGACGAACTGGGAAAAAATAAAGCACGGATAATACTGCTGAACAAGTCTGATTTAGCGGACAGTCAGAAAAACAAACAATGGATGACATATTTTAATAACAAAGGGCTGCACGTAGTGGAAGTCAATTCCAAAAGTGGTGCAGGGCTAAAGTCGATTCAGGGTGTAGTGCAGGAAGCCTGTAAAGAAAAAATTGAACGTGACCGCAAAAGGGGGATTTTAAATCGTCCCGTGCGTGCAATGGTAGTGGGGATTCCTAACGTTGGGAAATCGACATTTATTAATTCCTTTGCAGGACGGGCTTGTACCAAAACAGGCAATAAGCCCGGTGTTACCAAGGGGAAACAGTGGATTCGCCTAAATAAAAGTTTGGAATTGCTCGATACGCCAGGGATTCTTTGGCCAAAATTTGAGGATCAGCAAGTGGGGCTTCGGCTTGCAATGATTGGATCGATCAATGATGAAATCATTCATTTAGATGAATTGGCATATGATTTAATACATTTTCTGACAAAAGAGTATACAGGGCTTTTGGAAAATCGGTACCAGATTTCTTCCGTGGAAGGCAAAGATGACTATGAAATATTAAAGGAAATCTGTTTCAGCCGCAAATGCTTTTTAAAGGGAGAAGAACCTGATATTATGAAGGCAGCTTCGATTGTGGTAGAAGATTTTCGCAATGGAAGACTGGGAAGAATTACATTGGAATTACCGCTATTTGATCCAACAGACAGTGAAACGTAACAAAAGAGCCGCGCAGAAACGTGGTATGCAGTAATACGGAAAAACAGAAACGAGGGCAAGTCATGAAGAATTTATTAAAAGAATTATTAAGCATCAGCGTATATTTGCTGCTGGTGCTGTTTGCGGCGTATTTAATCGTTACATATGTAGGGCAGCGTACACAGGTAAGCGGCAGCAGTATGGAAGCAACGTTAAGCGATGAAGATCACTTGATTGTGGATAAGATTTCATACCGTTTTGCGGATCCGGAACGGTTTGATATTATTGTATTTCCTTTTCAGCACGATAAAGAAACCTACTATATCAAGCGGATTATTGGTCTGCCAGGAGAAACTGTGCAGATTGACGAGGAAGGAAATATCTATATTGACGAGGAATTGCTGGAGGAATCCTATGGGCGCGAAGTGATTCAGAATCCAGGCAGGGCGATAGAGCCGATTACGTTGGGCGATGATGAATATTTTGTAATGGGTGATAATCGAAACAATAGTTCGGACAGCCGCGACCCCGCAGTTGGAAATATTCACCGAAAGGATATTATCGGGCGGGCGTTTATCCGCATCTGGCCCTTGGATAAGTTCGGGATATTAAAACATCAATAATATTGGGGCATTCATTTCGGAAAATTTGAGCAAAAAATATGTCATTTGGCAGTATAGGTATGAAGAAAAATTTATTGGGAATGGATATTAATATACTCGTGAACGCATTTAATTGCCGCTTACTACACCAGCATTGTAGAAGCGTTCACTCGTTATACATTTAGATTGGCAATTGTTTTCGTTCATGAGTATACATTATAGAATTTTATGAATGCAGAAAGGATGGAAGGGAAAGTATATGGTAGAAGCACAAAAAGGGCTTGTAATGTATTATGTGCAGGAGGAACACAAAAGAATGCAGATCGAGGTACTATGTATTCGTGTTGGTTTGCAGACAAAATATTTGAAAGCGTCGGATATAAATGAGCCAATTGGGAAACTGGCAGAGATTCGAGGGCTGAAACTGCCAGAAGCACCGCAGGAGAAAGCACCAATTGTGTTTGCTGTGCCAGAAATATTGATTTTTTCAGGATTATCTAATAAAAAATTGGATGAATTTTTGGCGGCATACAAAGCAGCAGGACTTGAGAAAATTGAATTGAAGGCAGTTTTAACATCGCAAAATATTCGATGGACACTATACCAGTTGATTCAAGAAATTAGAAAAGAACGAGAAAAAATTGAAGTGCCTGCGAAATAAATTGTGCAGGCAGATAGGAGTGAATATGATTTTTTTACAATATCCAAAATGTACAACGTGCAAAAAAGCAAAAAAATGGCTGGACGATCACAAGATAACATATGAAGATCGGAATATCAAGGAGATGAATCCTTCTGCGGAGGAGTTAAAAGAATGGTATTCCAAAAGCGGGTTAGATATTAAGAAATTTTTTAATACGAGTGGTAATCTTTATAAGGATATGCACTTAAAGGATAAGCTGCCAGATATGCAATTAGAAGAAAAACTAACGCTTCTTGCAACAGATGGAATGCTTGTAAAAAGACCGATTATTGTTGACGGCGATTTGGTTCTGACAGGATTTAAAGAAAGTGAGTGGGAAGAGCGAATTTTAGGCAAATTATCTGAATAGGATTAAAATATATCAATAAAAATGATTAATTTTAATCATTGCGCTTTTGCACTTGTTGTGTTAATATAGATAACATCTTAACAAAAGCAATGAAAAGGAATAGTAACTTGTTTGGAAGTTTTCAGAGAATTGCCGGCTGGTGCGAGGCAATACGGAAAAAGAGTGAACTCGCCTTGGAGCTGTGTGCTTGAACCATTGAGTAGGGCACATCGGATTTCCCGCCGTTATCTGGGTAAGGCATGATTGTGCTAATAAGGGTATGTATTTCGATACATAAAGTAGAGTGGTACCGCGGATGATTCCATATGGAAATGTGATTCCATATGAAAATATAAATCTTTCGTCTCTACAACGCAGGAAGTTGTGGGGGCGGAAGATTTTTTGTTGTAATGGAGAATAGTGGATGAAGAAATTTAATGCAGATTATCAACTCTTAGAAGGAATGTATCACGATGGCTATTTTCCGAATTTTTTGGTAGATAAAATTAGAATCGAGTTGGAAAAGGTGATTGCTTTCCTAGAAACAGGGGTATCGGATACAAAGCAAATTCAAGAGAAGTTTGATGCAATGACCACAGCTATCAATGACTTGCAGGAAGAATTTGAGGAAAACGATAGTGAGATTGAAACAGCGGCAAGAGATTGTATTGCAGTGGATGTAATGGAAATCTTGAAATGGTTTGCGATTGATTTAGATGTTGATGATGCGATTGGATTAAGAGATTGGTAAAAATTTGGGATTTATAATTATATAATAGAATCCGTTTAAAATGATAACAAAAAAGAATAAAATTGGGAGGTTTTTTATATGAAAAATGCAAGCAAATACGAAAAGGCATATTTTATGCCGCCGGTCTGTACGTATGATTGGGTAAAGAAAGATACAATAAGCGTGCCGCCAATTTGGTGTTCGGTGGATTTACGCGATGGAAATCAGGCGTTAATCGAGCCGATGAGCCTTGATGAAAAATTACAGTTTTTTAAAATGCTGGTGGATATCGGATTTAAGGAAATTGAGGTCGGCTTTCCAGCAGCTTCCGAAACAGAATATGAGTTTATGCGTGCACTGATTGAACGGAATATGATACCAAATGATGTTACAGTGCAGGTGCTGACCCAGGCAAGAGAGCATATTATTAAGAAAACGTTTGAGGCAGTAAAGGGAGCGCCTCATGCAGTGGTGCATCTGTACAACTCCACTTCTGTTGCGCAGCGTGAACAAGTATTTAAAAAGAGCAAAGAGGAAGTGAAGCAGATTGCAATTGATGGAGCAAAGCTGTTAAATCAGCTTGCATCGGAAACCGAAGGAAATTTTTCTTTTGAATATAGTCCAGAAAGCTTCCCAGGAACGGAAGTGGATTATGCGGTGGAGGTGTGCAACGCTGTTCTTGATGTATGGCAGCCAACGCCGGAGCATAAGGCAATTATCAATATTCCGACTACGGTAGAAAATGCTATGCCGCACGTTTTTGCTACGCAGGTGGAATATATCCACAAAAACTTAAAATATCGGGATGCTGTAATTTTATCACTGCATCCACACAATGATAGGGGCTGCGGCGTATGTGATGCGGAACTTGGTGTACTTGCCGGTGCGGATCGTATTGAGGGCACGTTGTTTGGAAATGGAGAGCGCACGGGAAATGTGGATATTGTAACGCTTGCCATGAATATGTTCTCCCACGGCGTTGACCCGAAGCTGGATTTCTCGGATATGGTAAAAATCCGTGCGAATTATGAGAAATTTACACGGATGCACGTGCATGAACGCCAGCCGTATGCAGGGGATTTAGTGTTTACGGCTTTTTCCGGATCGCATCAAGACGCGATTGCAAAAGGAATGCAGTGGCGTGAGGATAAGAATACAGATAAATGGACAGTGCCATATCTGCCGATTGACCCAAAAGATGTCGGGCGCAATTATGAAGCAGATGTAATCCGTATTAACAGCCAGTCTGGCAAAGGCGGTGTGAATTATATTTTAAAGCAAAATTTCGGAATTTCCCTTCCTGAAGCGATGCGCGAGGAAGTGGGCTATTTAGTAAAGGATATTTCCGATCAGGAGCACAAAGAACTGTCGCCGCAGTGGGTTTATGAGATTTTCCGTGATAATTATGTGGATGTAACGCCATATTTCCAGATTCCGGAATGCCATTTTAAGCAGATTGATGGGATTATGGCAGAAGCAGTGATTGCCTGCGGTGATAAAAAGACAACCGTCGATGCGAATGGAAATGGGCGGCTGGATGCAGTAAGTAATACAATTAAGCAGTATTTTGGCATCAGTTATCAGCTTTCCGATTATGAGGAACACGCGCTGACAAAAGGTTCTTCCTCCAAGGCGATTGCATATGTGGGTATTACCTGTAACGGCAAGAAATATTGGGGCGTTGGATCGGATGATGATATTATTAAGGCATCGATCCATGCGCTGTGCGTGAGTGTTAACAAACTGCCCGAAATTCAAGGCAATAAAGTTTGTCAAGATGAGCGGTTAATGGAGATTATGAACTATATTCAGGCAAATTATCAGAATGTTTCATTAAGCGAAATGGCAGAGCATTTTCATTTATCAGAGCCGTATCTTAGCAAATATATTCATGAAAAATCAGGTAAAACGTTTGGTGATATTGTAAACAATGTGAAATTAAAAAAGGCAAAGACACTGTTAAAGAACGGGACAATGACCGTAGAGAATATCGCAGCGGCAGTGGGTTTTCCCAATGTAGAGCATTTCAGCCGCGTTTTTAAGAAAAAAATGGGAATGACCCCGATACAGTATCGGAATGGTTGATTCTTAGATAAAAAAGAAAGCGTTGCGTGTAATGGATGATAGTCTGACAATGGCTGATATGGAGATAAATATGGAAAAGAATATAGAAGGCTTAAAGCAAATTGTGGAAAATGATTTTCAGAAAGAAAATGACTGCTGCATTTCAACCAATCAATATTATTTTCGATACCGCGCTGCTGCCATTATTATCGAAGACGGCGCCGTATTAATGGCAAAAAATGATGTTGACGATCATTATTACAGTGTTGGCGGAGGGGTTCACATTGGGGAAACTTCCGAGCAGGCTGTAGAACGTGAAGTATTTGAAGAAACAGGTGTTCATTATGAGGTCGATCGCCTTGCGTTTATTAATGAATGTTTCTTTTTCGGAACAGGATCGCTGGAAGGGAAAGAATGTCATGGGATTGAATTTTACTATTTGATGAAGCCAAGGGGAACGAGGGAGCTAGGTACAAAGGACACAAGTACGGAAATGACGGGCACAAAAGAGTATATGTGCTGGCTGCCGATTGATAAATTGGAGGAATACAAAGAATTTCCAGTATTTTTCAAGGAAAAGCTGAAACATATAAAGAAAGAAGTAGAACATATTATTACGGATGAAAGAGTGGATATGATGGATACGAAAGACCATTAAAATTTTTCAATTAAGGAAAATTTAATCGTTCGTGAGTATAATATATACTGCTTAACAGTTAAAATTTCCAAGCAACCTGACTACATAACGCCAGCTATATCCATTTAACCAGTGCAATATGGTAAATTCTGGCGTTATATTGTATAATATTTTTTGCCGCGCGGGGAGTAGGAAAGAAGGACGCTCTCTGCACAATAAGAGAGAAGAAAGGAAGATGTTCATGACAGCAGCCCCCAACGATAAATTAATTAGGATAATAGTAGAGGTACTGGATAAATTAGGTATTTCGCAGCACGACTGTATCCTTGCAGAGAAATATTTGAATGAGGAGGTTGGTGACGAGGTTTTAGATCAGTTTGAGCGAAAGGATTTAACAGAGCCGTCTTTTCGTGTAGATTCCGAGGTATGGGCAATCAATAAGCAAGTGGATAAACAAGAAAAAAGGGCAGTTTGTGTGCGTTTTTTCAATGTGCTTTATGCAATTGGTCATGGTTCTTGTTGTCATTTGTATATGTGTCATCCATTTTATAAAGTTGAGGAATGTGCACTCTATAAGAGGATGATTTTATATATAACGAATTATACAAGTTATTTAGGTTATCTTAATGAGAGTGGATATAATGAATTAATGAATATGGCGCAGCACAATACGCAAAATCTGCTGGAAGTGCTTCCTTTTTTGAAAGAGGAATCAGAATTATATGGAGTGATCGTGCTGGCGATGTATTTCTGCAAAAAGTATGAAAACTCTGGTGCGGTGGCAGCGAAGGATATGGCACTGCTCACAGAGTATGAAGATATTGTGTTGGGTGTATTTGATGCGTGGCTTGCAAAACAGGGAATCGCAGAACATACAGAAGCTGTCACAGTACTGCGGGAACAGAAAACAGCAGAAGGGCTTTTCAACAGAATAGAGTTGATAAATATAAATGAAGAGGATAGAAAACAGTTTTCTGCTATCTGTACATTGGCTTATTTGAATTTCCAGCTTTCGGATATTATGCTGGCGTTGATTCAGGTATGTTTTGTTATTAATCAGGAGTTTGCACTGGATTCTCTTAGCTATGTTTACATTGGCGATCACGGATGCAGAACGGATATTTCTGTAAATGGCGGAGATTATGATGCATTGTTTCATATTGATGCAGCGGAATATATCTGTTGGGCAGCAAAAAAGAAGTTTCCGCAGATTTTAACGCGGCAGCTTGCGAAAAATCAGGAAATTTATTTGAAATACATGAATCGTGACGAATGCCGCAGGCAGGTTTATCAATATTTGAGCGCATGGGGATGGGCGGCAGATTCTTCCCGAGTGCTTGAGTCGGCAGAAGACATTTTGTTAGAATTAAAGGATGTTATGAAAGAAGCAAATGCCGGCTTATATAAGCAGGTCGTACAAAATGCAGCGCCGGATTATGATCCGATTATTGAATTTCTGGTAGCGCCTACGTCGCATATGGAACTTGCGAAAGAATATCTGCGGGGAAATTGTAACGTTTCAGAGTTGTATCCCTATGATAAAGAGTTTGGTGACGGATTTGATAAGGGGCATTATCACTTAAAATCTTATATCAATAAGTTTCAAAAGCATTACAAGGATGAGGCATTTATCAATCGATGCCGTGTGTTTCTGGTGATTAGAAAATTTCATGGTTTAAATTGTGAAATAGAGGATTTTGCGCTATCAAAAAAGGATGCAGATATCGACGGTTTCTTTGCAAATCTTGCGAAGGAACAGTTGGATATTGCGCATCAGCTACAGGCATTTTCCCTTTTATATAAGGAAGAAAATTATTATGAAGAAACAATCAAAAGGCTTTTTCAAAGCGGAGAAATAATATTTTCTAAATTTTTAGAGGAAAAAAAGGAGGAAACACTCGAAGCATTTTCCAAGGTAGCTGCAGAGGGGCGTTCACTTGGCGTGCATATTTTAGGGAAAAACCCGCAGATTTACAAAAAAGAGATTTTAAGCTATGCCAAGGACAGTTCAACACTTGTTGCCAATGAACTTTATTATATTCTGCGTGAGCGAAAAGACTGGGAGGAAGATATAAAGGCGCTGTTAAACGGAAAAAAGGCATCTGAGCGCGAACTGGCAATTCGTGTATTTCTGAAATGGAAAGAGGAGGGCGGCGATTACTATAACTTGCTTTCACAAGCGCTTCAAAATGAAAAAAGTGCAAAGCTTGTGACAATATTAGAGAGAGCGCTGAAACTGCAGGAGGAACATAAGTCCCAAAAACCGCTGACAAAGGAGGAACTTGTTCGCCAAGTGCATCAAGGCGGCAGGAAGCGCACACTTACATGGGCATATGAAACGCCGTTTTCCCCCGTGCACAAAGTAGATGGCACTCTTGCGAATGAAGAGTATCTTCAAGCGATTTTATTGTGCTGTTGTGAAACACAGATGTATCATAAGATTGATAAAAATGTACAGCTTCTTGCAGCAGAGTTAAATGCAGCAGAGTTTGCAGTTTATGTCAATGAACTATTTGACAAATGGATTGCATCAGGTGCGGAAGCAAAAAAAGGCTGGGTGCTTTTGGCGGCGTCTATTTATGGCGGCGAGGAGATGATTCCAAAATTGATGCATCAAATTCAGGAATGGCTCAAGGTGTCAAGAGGAGCGATTGCGGCAGATGCAGTTTTGGCGCTTGCATGGAATCCCTCCCCGCGCGCACTGCTGCTTGTGGACAATATTGCGCGGAAGTTTAAACATAAACAAGTAAAGAATGGAGCAATTCGCGCTCTTGCGATTGTGGCGGAGGAATTGGGAATTAGTAGCGCAGAGCTTGCTGACCGAATTGTGCCCGATCTGGGTTTTGACGAAAATGTACAACGAATATTCGATTATGGTGAACGTGTGTTTACAGTGACGCTTACGCCATCACTGAATTTAGAAATATATGATGCAGGTGGAAAAAAATTGAAGAATCTTCCTGCTCCGGCGAAAAAGGATGATGCAGTAAAAGCAGCAGAGGCTTATGCGGCATTTAAAGAGATGAAAAAGGAGATAAAAGCTGCCATCACCAGCCAAAAGACACGCCTGGAATACGCATTATCGGCAAAAAGGGAGTGGAGTGTGGAAGCATGGAAAAACCTTTTTGTAAAAAATCCGTTGATGCATCCGTTTGCAATGGGTTTAATATGGGGCATTTATAATGAAAATGGGAACTTGACACAAAGTTTCCGCTATATGGAAGATGGCTCCTTTACTACGCAGGACGCGGAAGAATATATACTGCCTGATCAGGCACGTATTAGCCTTGTACATCCAGTAGAGCTTATTGACGAGGTAAAAGCAGCATGGAAAGAACAGCTTGCCGACTATGAAATCACACAGCCGATTGAGCAGCTTGACAGAGCTGTTTACCGTGTGACGGAGGAAGAAGCAGACAGCAAGAGCATGGAACGCTTTGGCGGGTATCTTGTAAATGATTTTACGTTGGGCAGTAAATTGGCAGATTTTGGCTGGTATCGCGGCAGTGTTGAGGATGCGGGAAGTTTTAATACGTATTATCACATAGAATCAACGATTGATATGGGCGTAGAACTGCATTTTTCAGGAAGCTATGTCGGCTATTATCAAGGCGAAGTAACCGTATATGATGCTCGATTCTACAAGGCAAAAGAAATTGCGGGCGGCAGTTATGGATATGCGGAAGCAAATAAGAAAAATGCCTGTATGTTAAAGGAAGTTCCATTGCGGTATTTTAGTGAAATTGTGCTGCAAATTGCCAAGGCGACTGCCTCTAGCGACGAGCGAGAACCAGACTGGAAGCAGGAATTGGGGAAAAATGAAATTGTTTATGATGATCCTGTGGTATCGTAACACTCGTTACAGCGCAGATTGAGAGTATCTTGTACAGCCCATATTGCATTATCGAACAATATGAGTTAAAGGATGGATCGAAAGGAGCAGTTCAAACACTGGGAAAAAAGTAGACTTAACCACAATAATTTTGCCAAATAATGTATATTTTTCCTTTCTTGTCCATATAATATAATACGAAAATAGTTTTTTGCAGGCGGTGAAAATACAGAAATGCCGCAGCAAAATTATGGATCGAACAAAATTATAAAATGGACAAGGAGAACAAATTATGGCAAGAGGAGTTAAGAAATCATTACAGGAGAAAATTGCACAGAAGGAGGAACTAATCGAAGCACTTTCGACTAGAATTAAGAAAGAGCGCGAAGAACTAAATGAACTTTTGGAAATGCAGAAAACAGAGGAATTAAATGAATTGCGTATGGCAGTGCAAAAATCTGGTATGGAAATTTCAGAGATTATCCAGCTTGCACAGATGCAGACAGCACAGTAAGTGTTGTCTGATGTACTGGAAAAATATTTTTAGGAAAAAGTCCAAACACAATTGCGTACATAGACCGAAAAAGGTATAATGGAAAGCAAGTGGAGGGACTTTTTTTATGCGCAAACCTGTGCAGAGGAAATATGCCAATTAAGATTCCCTTTGAAATATTCAATGAAAGCCCGTAAAATACGGGAAGGAGGTATTGTAAAATGATAAACATACGAGAACTGCACCACAATTACAAAGAATATGCAGATAAGGAGGTAACCATTGGCGGCTGGCTGAAAAGCAAACGCGATTCCAAGACGTTTGGCTTTTTAGTGGTAAATGATGGAACTTTTTTTGAGCCATTGCAGGTGGTGTACAGTGATAAACTGGAAAATTTTGCAGCGATTTCTAAGCTGAATGTGGGCGCAGCGGTGATTGCGACAGGAATTGTCACTTTAACACCAGATGCAAAACAACCATTTGAACTGCAGGCGACAAAGGTTGCGGTTGAAGGGGATTCCACGCCGGATTATCCATTGCAGAAAAAACGGCACAGTTTTGAGTATTTAAGGACAATTTCTCATTTAAGACCGCGTACCAATACGTTTCAGGCGGTGTTCCGCGTGCGTTCGCTATGTGCGTATGCAATTCACAAATTTTTTCAGGAGCGGGATTTTGTATATGTGCATACACCTTTAATTACGGGAAGCGACTGCGAGGGAGCAGGCGAAATGTTTCAGGTAACAACGTTAGATTTGACAAATCTGCCTATGACGCAGGACGGGAATGTTGACTTTAGCAAGGATTTCTTTAATAAACCGACCAATCTTACTGTAAGTGGGCAGCTAAACGGGGAAACTTATGCTATGGCGTTTAAAAATATTTATACATTCGGGCCGACATTTCGAGCAGAAAATTCCAATACAACACGCCATGCCGCAGAGTTCTGGATGATAGAGCCAGAGATTGCGTTTGCCGATTTAAAGGATGATATGTTTTTGGCAGAGGCGATGTTAAAGTATATTATTCGCTATGTGCTTGAAAATGCGCCGGAGGAAATGGCGTTCTTTAATCAATTTGTAGATAAAGGGCTGCTCGAGCGTCTGCGTCATGTAGCAGAATCCGAGTTTGGGCATATTACGTATACAGATGCCATTGCGGAGTTGGAAAAACACAATGATTCCTTTGAATATAAAGTATCGTGGGGCTGTGATTTGCAGACGGAACATGAGCGGTATTTAACAGAGCAGCTTTTTGGACGTCCAGTGTTTGTTACGGATTATCCTAAGGAAATTAAGGCATTTTATATGAAACTCAATGACGACGGCAAAACGGTTGCGGCTATGGACTGCCTTGTTCCGGGAATTGGAGAAATTATTGGTGGAAGCCAGAGAGAGGACAAGCTAGAAGTGCTGGAGCGCCGAATGGCAGAGTGTGGTTTAAATGCAAAAGATTATGGATTCTATCTGGATTTGCGTAAATACGGAAGCGCAAGACACGCTGGTTTTGGATTAGGATTTGAACGCTGTGTAATGTATCTGACAGGTATGGGGAATATACGTGATGTAATTCCCTTCCCAAGAACGGTGAATAACTGCGAATTATAAAAAATATTAAATAACCGGTCAATGAGTTATCTGAAAGGCAATGATGTAAACGGCAATGTTATTTTTTAAATAAAAATAATTCAATCGTTTTATCTTGACAATATTCTCCATCGCTTGTAATATGAATGGTATCAGATAGTAAAAT
>VSNQ01000009.1:21169-65196 GCA_009774395.1 Lachnospiraceae bacterium | reverse complement strand
GCCGTATACGAGACCCGTACGTACGGTTCAACGAGAGGGAAATAACTTTTACAGTTATTTCTCTACTCTATTTATGCCCAGCCCCATGCAGAGGAAATATGCCTCATCTCTACTCAATTTTCCAAAATCATATATAATTTAGTCAAAGATAAAGTATTTTGTGTTCTTATAAAAATATTGTTTTAAGGTATGGAAATATATGTTAAAATAAGAAAAGAATATCTATATACGGGTACGCAGAAAAGAGGGTAGAATATGCAGACAGATAGGGCAAATGGAAAAAAGCCGATAGAGCTATTATATAGTTTGGGTCTTATGGGGATGCTTTTGATTCTTGTGATAATCAATACCAATAAAAATGAACAGAATGCAGCAGAGTACACCGAAAGCTATCGCAATATTAGTAATGCATTTACATTGGATAGAGAAGGGACACAGCCAGTTGATTTAAAGCAGCTAGGAATATATATGAATCCGCAGAAAGGAATGCTTTCTATTTATTACCAATTACCAGAATTAAAAGAGAATGTAAGTTTGGTATACCGCTCTAAAGATGTTTATACTCGTGTGCTGGCAGAAGATAAGCAGATCTATGAAACAACTGTATATGAATCGCGGTTTTATAACCGTTCACCTGGAAATTTGTGGAATATGGTGACAATTGCTGCTGAATATTCGTCAAAATGTTTGGAAATACAAATTATGATGGTTTATGATACCAGCGCAATAACCGTGGATTCTCTTTATTTAGGAGATAAAGGAGATATTTTGTTACAGTTTCTGCGCAGCAATCTAGTTGAGGTTTTTGTCAGTTTTTTGTTAATGATTGTTGGATTTTCTATGATTGTATTGGATTTGCTGCCAGCATATGCCTACGAACAAAAAAGTCATGGACTGCTTTGGATTGGAATGTTTGCGCTGCTTACAGGAATTTGGAGCATGATTGAAACCAATACCATGCAGTTTTTTGTAAGAGATATGCGCATTCTGCAATTAATTGACAATATGGTTATGGTTGTTGATAGCATGCCATTGCTTTTATACTTAAATTGTGAGTACCAGATATTTAAGCATCTTGGGATGCGGATTCTTGGATATGTGGAAGGGCTGTATATTTTGTGTTGTGTTGGGATACAGCTTTATGGAAAGATAGATTTGCACTATATGATTCATGGTGCAATGCTGATTATGATAGTATCAGATATACTGATATTTGGCTGGATAATAAATACATTAAGAAGATTGCGCAAGGAGCGGAAACCTGTTTTGAACTGTGCGCTGCAAATGACAGGAATGTGTTCGCTGTGGGTGTTTGGCATTATTGAGTTAATGCGTTCCTTGCAGGTTGACCGCATTGACAGGGCAGGGCTTGTGCGCATGGGAATGCTGACAATGAGTCTTTGTTTCGGTATAAGCAGTCAAATAAGAACGCACAGGTTGTTAGAACAGGGCTTAAAATATGACCTTATCAGCCATCTAGCATATTTAGACGGTCTTACTGGACTGGGAAATAGGACAGCTTATTTAGAGCAGTTACAGGAATATGAGGAGAATGCGGCTTCTTTCTCACAAGTCGGTGTTGTGTATTTGGATGTCAATAATTTAAAAAAAGTCAATGATACCCAAGGACATGAATTTGGCGATCAATTAATAAAGCTGGCGGCACATATTATAGAAGATAGCTTTGGACGTTTTGGGAAAGCCTATCGGATTGGCGGTGATGAGTTCTGCGTGTTAATTACGGGATATGATACGCAAGAGCAGTATGAAAAGGGACTTGCATTGTTTCAGCAGTTGGTAGCGGAAGCAAACAGAGAGAAACACTTTTCATTTGAAGTTCAAATTGCGCAGGGCTTTGCCTTGTGTACAGAAGCGGTGCAGCAGCAGATCGATGAGGCAGTTGCAGCGGCAGACAGCGCAATGTATCAAAATAAAGTTTTTTTAAAACAATATGGAAAATCATAGAAAAATAGTTTTTATCTAAAAAAAGCAATAAATGTTTGAATTTGGAAAACGATTTCTAATATAGATAACAAGCATATCATTGACAAAATGGGCGATGAGTGGTAACATATGTACGTTAACTACTTGCTACTTGTAATGCGGAAGTTGTAAGATACATATGGAAATAAAGTATTCCGCGAAATAACGCAGATGGGAGCAAATATGAAACGACAAGGACATAAACATAAAGAATCTTTTTCCATACTCCTGCTCTCTAATACAGGGCGGGGAAACAGGCAATTTCATATTTCGCAGTCTGTTTTTTATGTAATGGTATCTTTGCTGCTTGCTGTTTTGATAGTGATTATCGCATTATCTGTTTTTGGTGTTTCTATATATCAGCGGCAGTCGCTGCTTCACAAGGAAGTGGAAATACAGAAGGCACTGGTGCAGCAGCTTGAAACAGAGAAGAAAGCCATAAGTGAAGAAAACACGTCGTTAAAATCCGAAAATGAAGCATTGCGCCGATTAGAGCAAGAAAATGCATTGGCTTCAGCGGAAGATGCGAATGATGAATCGGCAGGAGATGCAGTATCAACAAATCAGGAGGAATCACAGCAGAATGATCCGGCGTACCCCGGGTTGTATCCCTCATCTGGTACCTGCATTGTTGAAACAGCATATTCAGAAGAACATCAATTCCTCTCAATTAATACCAAATTAGGAGATAATATTATTGCGGCAGGAAATGGTACAATTACGGCGATAGGTTCTGATGATACGTATGCACATATTATTGAGGTGGAACATGGAAATGGTTACAAGACGCGCTATTTGTGCAGACAGCAGGCGGAGCCACTGGTACAGGAGGGTGAACAGATTCAGGCGGGCAGTACGCTGCTTGCTGTTGCTGCGGAAGATACGCGGATGGATTATCAGGTTCTTTACCAAGGTGTTCCAGTAGATCCGTTTACTGTAATACAGGCACAAGGATAAAAGGAGGAATATTTGTTATGTTAGGAAAGAGCAAAAATACTGCTGCGGCAGTAGAAACGCGGACGATCGGTACATTAATTGGCGAGGGTACTATTTTTGACGGCAATCTGACTGCACAAGAAACTGTGCGGGTTGACGGGACAATAAATGGCAACTGTACTTGCGAGAAGGAGTTGATTCTTGGGCCGGCAGGTCAGATTAAAGGAAATATTTCTGCGCAGAATGTAATTATCTCCGGTAAGGTAGACGGTGATATTGCGGTACTTGGAAAACTGGAATTACTTTCCACAGGAAAGGTTAATGGAAATATTACGGCACGTTCACTTGTAATTGATGAGGACGCAAGCTTTGATGGCAGATGTACAATGACAGCAGGCGCAGCAGAACATTCTGTACTTGGCATTGAGAGTAAAGATGAATAAAGCCTATTAAGAAACATAAAAAAGGGGATGTCGGATAATTATTTTATTCCATGACATCCTCTTTTTTATGTGTGCAGACCCGTGTTGAGGAAATATGCCGCTAAGGCGGCGCACGGGTTGTGCAGCGAGTAGGGAAGATGATCCTTTCCTACTTGATAATACAGGCATCTTTCTGCCCGCTCTATTTAAAATAAGACGTAGCGCTATTAATTACTTAAATGAAAGACTTTTCTTAATGTTTCATCTTCTGTTAGAAACTTTTTGGCAGATTCCCGATACTGCTCTTCGTGAAGATAAGTGTGGCGAGAGGGTTTAATGGAAGGTGCAAGGTCGATTGCCTTCTTGTAATCTTCCACATCTAAGGATAATGTGCATACATAATCCCAGAAACCGGTTTTGCTTAATACCGTATGGATTCTTTGATAACGGTGATTGTGTACAAGACTCATAAGGTATGTGGCAATGCCGACTTGGATGCCATGAAGCTGCGGGGTTTCTAATAGTTTGTCAAGTGCGTGTGAAATTAAATGTTCGCTTCCGCTTGTCGGTGCGCTGCTTCCGGCGATTTCATTTGCAATTCCGCTCATTGCAAGTGAATCAAGCAATTCTTTTAAAAACAATTCTTCATGGATAGATGCAAAAGGAGTACGAACAAAACTGTTTACTGCTTTTTTTGCAATCATTAGCGCAAAATCGTTGACTTCTGTCGCACTGTGTGCCTCCTCAAAACGCCAGTCATACAATGCTGTAATTTTGGATATCATATCACCGATTCCAGAATAGAGAAATTTGTCAGGTGCACTTTTAATTACCGCAGTATCAACAATAATTCCATAGGCGAGGCGCGCCGGTACGGAATTACGCCGCCCATTTACAAGAAGGGAAGCGCTGGCGCTGGAAAATCCGTCACTAGACGCAGAAGTCGGCACACTGATAAAGGGCAGTTTGCGCAAAAAACCTGCATATTTTGCTGCATCGATCACTTTTCCTCCGCCGATGCCAAGAATTGCTTGTGTGGCATTGGGCAGACCAAAAGCCAAATTAATAATATCATCAATATTTACTGTGTCCAGTTCACAGTATTCTAATACTTCGATATCGGCCTGTTTCAATGAGGCAAACACCTTGGAACCAAACATATCAATAAGCCCGTTCCCAAAATAGATCACCACTTTGGTCAGTTGGCAGTCTGCCAGATAAATGCCGATATTTTCCAAAGCACCGGATTCTATTTTTAATAAATTCGGGATAGCAATGTGATTGCTATTTATTTTTTTCATTGAGAACCTCCGAGTTGTTTATGATTCGCTTTGTTTTAGCAAGTGTGTCATCTTATCAACCATATCGTTAATGGCGCTTGCTTGTGTAGCGACGCTTGTTGTATCATTTGCATTGCTTTCTGCCATTGCATTGATGGAATTAAACTGTTCATTTTCATTTCGAATGCTTTCGGCAATATCTTCATTGATGGAAACGGTCTTTTTAATAACTTCTGCCTGTTTGCTATGGGCTTCCCCCATTTTATCAATCGCATTTGCAGAAACATTTAAGAGTGCCATCATATCCTGCATACACTGGATTACATTTGCAACATATTCATTTTGTGTTCCCATCTTAATAGAGTTTTCCTCCACTTGGGCTGTAATATCCCTAACATTTTGCTGAATTCGTTCAATTACGGATTGGACTACTTTTAATGACTCTTGTGTACTCTTAGCAAGATTACCGACTTCTGATGCCACCACAGCAAATCCACGTCCGGCTTCTCCAGCTCTGGCGGCTTCTATAGATGCGTTTAATGCTAATAGGTTAATGGAATTGGAAATATCGCTGATAAGTTTTAAGGTAACGCCGATTTCCTGTACGGCATCAGACAGACGCTGCGTTATCTCGTTTGTTACTTTCATAGATTCAGATACTTCTCCATTCACACTGTGTAAGTCGTTCATTAATTTTTCATTTTCCATTGATTTTGCGATTAAATCTTTGGAAGAAGCTTCTACTTTCTCAACATTATCTGCAACGACACTTTCCCATTCACGCAGTTCACCGAGGTTTGACATACTTTCATCGGTTTTCGAACCGAGTACATTATTTCTCTCTACTAACTGTTGACTGGTAGCAGCCAATTCTTCCGCAGCAGCACTTTCATTTTCAGATACAGAGGAAAGTGCTGCTCCGGCTGTATATAAATTATCAGATAAGGACTGGACTTCATTCAAAACATTTTGTAGATCAACTTCTTTTTTCTCTACCATCTCAAATAGGGTAGTAGCGCGGTAGCTGATAAAACAGCAAGCGGCAACTAAAACAGTATAAACGATAACTATAAAAATCCATGCGATAATGCTGTGGAGCTTTAAAAATCCTGCTGGAAATACAATCATTACGGCAGCATTTACTATAACTGTGACAATATAACTAACTTTCAGCAGATGCTGTTTATAGTAGGGCACCAGCAAAAGTGTGGCTACAAAATAATAGTGGGTAATACAGACATAGCCAGCGCTGTCGTTTGTGCACGATACTGCGTTTGTAATAGCTCCGATAATCGGCGGTATACAAGCATAGACGTATTTGGCATTGCTGCCAAGCCGTTTCTCTAACAGTTTCGTGATAATTGCGCATAATCCTGATAATAAGAAAGTACATTCACGCACACCGCCATTTAGAAAAATCATTACAAATGACCAGCCGGAAATGGCGACTCCCAGAATGTAATAAAACAAGATGTTGTTAATTAATTTTTCTTCATTTTTCATAGATTGTAATTGCATTTCAGGTTCCTCCTACCGTTTATAATATACTCAACAGCAAAGAAATTTGCCGTTCAGTTGCGCCAGCCGCACACCGCAAAGTACAATTTCCCTTTGCGCAGCTGTGTGCATATATACTAAGCGTCAGTCTTTTGGCTGCTTAGGAACTGTCAAGAAATAACTTTTAAATAGTGTGCAGGATTTTTCTTTGAGAGTGCTGCTCAAAAATCAGGCGCATAGCGGGCTATATAACTGATTTTTGAGTAGTGCTATCGGAGAAAAAGACAAGCAATATTAAAAGTTATTTTTGGACAGTTCCTTAGTATAACTTTAAAATAATACACAATCCTTTGTGCAAATGGTATAATTTAATAATACGATTATACTATTTTTGGCCTTTTTTGTCAATTTTAGATCAATGTTTTAAAAAACTAAAATAGATATTCCAAAATTTGATAATTTATGATATAGTAAATATGGTTGTACTAAAAAATTTAATGCGAAAGGTGAAGGGCACATTATGGCAAGTGTTTTAGTTGTAGACGATGCAGCATTTATGCGTATGACCATTAAGAAAATGCTGGAAAAACACGGACATACGGTAATTGGTGAAGCGGCGAATGGGATTGAGGCAGTGCAGAAGTATCAAGAATTAAAACCTGATATAGTAATGCTGGATATTACTATGCCGGAGATGAGCGGAGTGGATGCGCTGAAGCGTATTAAAGAATTGTCAATTGGCGCAAAAGTAATTATCTGTTCAGCTATGGGGCAGCAGGCAATGGTGGCAGAGGCAATCCAGAGTGGTGCGAAAGATTTTATTGTTAAACCGTTTGTGGAAACGCGGTTGATTGCTGCAATTGATAAGGTAATGGGTTGACAAAGGCAGATACTGTTTTCATGAAAAACTACATAATTATGACGTACGAAAACTGTTTTTTGTTGATTTTTTCTCCGATTTTTTGAACGGAAGAAATTTTACGAAATTTTTTTACTAAAAAATGAAAATAACGGTAGACAAACCGTTATTTTTGTTGTATGATAAGGAAAACGTTTTCCTTATTGGTTTGTTACTGTGTTTATTGCATAACAGTTATATAAAAGGTTAGACTGTTACAGGACTCAATTTGAGAGTAGGAGGAGTTATGTGGTTTCAATTAGAGATGTTGCGAGGCAGGCAGGCGTAGCCATCTCTACGGTTTCCAAGGTATTGAACCATTATCCGAATGTCAGCGAGGAAACGAGGGAAAAAGTGAATACCGCCATAGCGGAGCTTGGTTTTGTTCCCAATTCCATAGCATCTGCGCTTTCTTCCAAGAAAACAGGGAGAGTAGCACTGGTGTTGGATGTAAACCGCCACGCACAGATGGTTGACGAGATTCCCATGCAGTATATTATCGGCGCTATTAATCAGGCAAAGATAATGGGAATGGACATTATTACTGTATTTTTCACGATGATACAGGAAATGGATGCAGAGGAAATGAGTCGGTATTTTCAATCTCAAAGTATTGAGGGATTGATTATATGTGGGCTTTCCAAGCAGGATTTGGTGCTTCGCCGGCTGGTGAAAAGTGGTAAATTTAAAACCGTGCTAATTGATGCGCCGGGCGTTGCAGAGAGTACGTCAAGCATTCATATCGACAATACCAAGGCACAGTACGAGGTGGCAAAGAAATTTGTACTGGAAAGCAAAAGTAAGAAAATACTGTATATAGCTGGAAAGCAAAACGGCTATGTTTCAGAGGAACGGCTGCGGGGGATCAAGCAGTTAGCACAGGAGTTAGAACTAAAACTTTTCTGTAGGTCAGGGAAATTTAGTGAATTAGAAGCAAGAAAAATAACAATGCGGTACGCAAAGAGCAGGGACGCGATTATCTGTGCTTCAGATTTAATGGCGATCGGTGCAATGAAAGCATTGATTGAGATGGACATTTATCGTCCGGTTTGTGGTTTTGATGGTGTGAGCCTTATGGGATATGCAGGGAAGCAGATGCATACCGTAAAGCAGGATTTCCGCCAGATAGCAGCGCGTGCGGTCGAGGAATTAGCAAGACTAATGGAGGGCGGCAGTGGGAAAGAGATTATTCAGCCGCATGAATTAATACGGATTAAGTATCTTGATGTTATTTCATAAATAAATGTAATTATTAACTAACTATTAACCGTTCCATATTGCCGTATCACGCGATACGAGGTGCAACAAAGAAAAGGAGTAAAGAAATGGGTGTAAAAACGAATTTGGAAGCAGTGGCACAGAAAATGTATGGTAAGGCTGTAAAGGAGTTGGAGGACAAACAGCTTTATTTTGCAATTCTAAACATGACCAAGGACATGATGAAGGACAAGGGCGTAATTAAGGGGACAAAGAAGATTTATTATATCTCTGCTGAATTTCTAATCGGTAAGCTTTTGTCAAACAACCTGATTAACCTTGGTATTTATGATGAGTTGGAAGCTGCTTTAAAAGAAGACGGAAAAGAGTTGAGCCGCATTGAGGAGATCGAGCCGGAACCTTCTCTTGGAAACGGTGGTCTGGGCAGACTCGCTGCGTGTTTTTTAGATTCCATTGCAAGCCTTGGGCTTTCGGGTGATGGTATTGGATTAAACTATCATTTTGGATTGTTTAAGCAGGTATTTAAGGATAGAATGCAGACCGCAGAGAAGAACGATTGGATTGAAGATCAATCATGGCTTACAAAGACAGATATTTCTTTCCCTGTATATTTTGGAAAGAAGAAGGTGATGTCAAGATTGTATGATATTGACGTTATCGGCTATGAGCAAGGTATGAATAAGCTGCATTTATTTGATATTGAAACGATTGATGAGAGCATAGTTGATAAGGGAATTGACTTTGATAAGAAAGATATTGACAAGAATCTTACCTTATTCCTTTATCCTGATGATTCTGATGAGGCAGGTGAGCAGCTTCGTATTTATCAACAGTATTTTATGGTTTGCAATGGCGTGCAGTTAATTTTAAAAGAGATGAAGGAGAATGGCTTTGACCTTCATAAACTGAATGAACATGTGGTGATTCAGATTAACGATACCCATCCGACAATGGTAATCCCAGAGTTAATCCGTGTATTAACAGAGGATGAGGGATTTGATATGGACGAGGCAATTGACGTTGTAAGCAAGACCTGTGCATACACAAACCATACAATTCTTGCAGAAGCATTGGAGAAATGGCCCGTTAAATATCTGCAAAAGGTAGTTCCACAGCTCATGCCGATTATTTGGGAACTGGATAAGAGAGCATCTATTAAGTTTTCTGATCCCAAGGTACAGATTATCGACAACAATATGAGAGTGCATATGGCACATATTGATATCCATTACGGATTTTCTGTAAATGGTGTTGCGGCGATTCATACAAAGATTTTAAAGGAGTCCGAGTTAAATCATTTCTATAAGATTTATCCGGAGAAATTTAATAACAAGACAAATGGTATTACGTTTAGAAGATGGCTGTTATCCTGCAATAGAGAACTTGCTGCTTGTATTTCTAAGACAATCGGTGACGGATACAAGAAAAATGCTGAGGAATTAGAGAAGCTGTTAGAGCACAAGGATGATGCGGCGCTTCTGGCAGAAATTAAAGCGATTAAAAAGAGCAAAAAGACTGCGTTGGCAAATTACCTAAAGGAAAATGAGGGGCAGGAAATTAATCCAGAGTCTATTTACGATATTCAGATTAAGCGTCTTCATGAGTATAAACGTCAGCAGATGAATGCACTTTATATTATTCATAAATATCTTGAGATTAAGGGCGGAAAGAAGCCTTCTACACCAATTACATTTATTTTCGGCGCAAAGGCAGCTCCGGCTTATGTGATTGCGCAGGATATTATTCATTTACTCCTTGTATTGCAGGAATTGGTAAACAATGATCCAGATGTAAAGGATTATATGAAGGTGGTTATGGTTGAAAACTACAATGTAAGCTATGCAGAGAAGCTGATTCCTGCCTGCGACATTTCTGAGCAGATTTCCCTTGCATCAAAAGAAGCAAGTGGTACAGGAAATATGAAGTTTATGTTAAATGGTGCAGTGACTCTTGGAACCAGCGACGGCGCGAACGTAGAGATTCATGAACTTGTAGGCGACGACAATATCTATATCTTTGGCGAGAAGTCAGAGGATGTTATTAAGCACTATGAGAAAGCGGACTATGTTGCAAAGGACTTCTATGAAAAGAGTGCAGTAATTAAGGAAGCAGTTGACTTTATTACAAGCAAGGAAGTATTGCAGGCTGGTAATGAGGAGCGCTTGGTTCGTTTGCAGAAGGAATTGATCAACAAGGATTGGTTTATGACGTTGCTTGACCTTGAGGATTATATCGCAACTAAGGATCGTATGTTTGAGGATTATAAGGACGAGGCGAAGTGGGAGAAGATGATGCTTGTCAATATTGCAAAAGCAGGCTTCTTCTCATCTGACAGAACCATTGCAGAGTACAATAGAGATATCTGGAAGTTAAAATAAGCATTATGTAATATATAAAAGAAGAAGGCTGAACAGGAGAAGACTTGTTTAGCTTTCTTTGATTGTTGAAGATAAATTTTCACTACACGAGTTATTGTGCGCAGACCTGTACAGAGGAAATATGCCGCTTAGACGGCGCACGCGGCGAGTAGCGAAGATGGCTCTTCCCTATGAATAGAGTTCCCTACTCGATTTGACGAAGAATTCATATTGACAAGCAAACATATGAAGTGTATAATAAAACAAAACATATAAATCCTATTGAATAACTAGGAATAGAGCGGGAGGAATTGAATAATGAGTCAAATCAAAGAAAGCGCACTGGAATTAATCGGAGGTACGCCGATGCTAAAGCTTAATGGCTACTCCAAAAAGGCGGGAATTACAGAAGCTACGATTCTGGCAAAGTTGGAATACTTGAACCCGGCAGGCTCGGTCAAAGATCGTATCGCATTGGCAATGATCGAAGATGCGGAGAAAAGAGGAGCTTTGCAGCAGGGTGCGACAATTATTGAGCCGACAAGCGGCAATACAGGAATCGGCATTGCGGCAGTTGCAGCGGCGAAGGGATATCGTGCGATTCTTACGCTTCCAGATACCATGAGCGTTGAGCGGAGAAACCTTTTAAAGGCATATGGTGCGGAATTAGTGCTTACGGAAGGCGCAAAGGGAATGAAAGGTGCGATTGCGAAAGCTGAGGAATTAAAGAAGGAAATAGAGGGTTCTGTGATTCTTGGTCAGTTTGATAATCCAGCAAATCCAGCGATACATAAACGAACAACAGGACCGGAGATTTGGGAGCAGACACAGGGGAAGATTGATATTTTCGTGGCTGGTGTTGGGACAGGTGGAACGATTACTGGTGTCGGCGAATATTTAAAGGAGCAGAATCCCAATATTAAAATAGTAGCGGTTGAGCCGTCCACAAGTCCAGTGCTTTCAAAGGGAACTGCAGGTGTACACAAAATTCAGGGAATCGGCGCAGGCTTTGTTCCAGAAGTATTAAATACCAAAATCTATGATGAAGTAATTACTATAGAAAATGAGGATGCATTTGCTGAGGGAAAAGCGTTCGCAGTAAGCGAGGGCATTTTGGTAGGGATATCGTCGGGCGCAGCATTAAAAGCTGCTGCCATTCTTGCGGGCAGAGCAGAGAATGCTGGAAAAACAATTGTTGTGTTGCTGCCAGATTCCGGAGATCGATATTTATCCACACCAATGTTTAACGAAAATTAAAATTATATGCTAAAAATACAAAGGGCGATTCGCAGAACAGCGGTACGTCCTTTGTTAATAATATCCAAAATTCAGGAGCATTTTCACATCTTTTTGCTAAAAATATGTATTATACTTAAATTTGGGTTGCAATTCGCGATGCATAATGATATTATTACCATATTGATTGAAAACGTTACCGAAAACGGTACCATTATGTTTTTAAGTAAAGGAGAGCCAAGTATTATGAGAAGATGTGGTGTTTTAATGCCGATAGCAAGCCTGCCTTCTAGGTTTGGAATTGGGGGATTTTCAAAGGAGGCATATGATTTTGTAGATTTTCTGGCAGCGTCTGGGCAGTCGCTTTGGCAGATTCTGCCGCTTGGGCCAACGGGATATGGGGATTCGCCATATCAGTCGTTCTCTACATTTGCAGGCAGTCCGTATTATATTAGCCTTGATAATTTGATTGAAGCGGGGCTGCTGACTGAGGAAGAGTGTGAAGCAGTCGATTACGGAAACGATTCCAGTAAAGTGGAATATGAGAAAATATATAATACAAGATTCCAGCTTCTTCGGACAGCATTTGAGCGTTCCAATATTCGTGAGAATCAGGATTTCCTAAATTTTGTTGAGGAAAATAAACAATGGCTTAGAGATTATGCAATGTATATGGCAATCAAAGATTCTGTTGGCGGTATTTCTTGGATTGAATGGGACGAGGATATTCGGCTGCGCAGACCGCAGGCAATGGAGGAGTACGGAAACCGACTGGATAATGAGATTACTTTTTATAGTTATCAGCAGTTTTTATTTGCTACACAGTGGGAAGCATTGAAAGCATATGCCAATGAGAAAGGGATTCAGATTATTGGAGATATTCCTATTTACGTGGCATTTGACAGTGCAGATACATGGGCAAATCCGGAATTATTCCAGTTAGATGAAGAGAATGTGCCCATTGCAGTGGCAGGCTGTCCGCCTGATGCTTTTTCTGCGACAGGTCAGCTTTGGGGAAATCCGCTGTATAAATGGGAGTATCACGAAGAAACAAATTTTGCATGGTGGATGCGCCGCCTAGCGTTCTGTTTTAAAATATATGATATTGTGCGGATCGATCATTTCAGGGGTTTTGATGAATATTGGTCAATACCATATGGTGACGAAACAGCAGAGAATGGTGAATGGAAAAAGGGCCCAGGCTACAAGTTGTTCGAGGTAATGAAGAAGGAACTTGGAAATCAGGCTGTTATTGCGGAGGATTTGGGTTTCTTAACACCAAGCGTATTAAAGTTGGTAAAGAAAACAGGATATCCAGGAATGAAAATACTGCAGTTTGCGTTTGATTCGCGGGAGGAAAATGACTATCTGCCGCATAATTATTCAACAAACTGTGTTGTGTATACAGGAACACATGACAATGATACCGTAATTGGCTGGTATCCAGCTATGAGCAGGAAAGATCTGGCATTTGCGAAAAAGTATCTTGGGATTAAACGCAATGCAGATATTTGTCCGAGTCTTGTAAGAACAGCGCTTGCCAGCGTTGCGGATACCGCAGTGATTCCAATGCAGGATTATTTGGAGCTTGGGCACGAGGCGAGAATAAATACCCCATCTACACTTGGTGGAAACTGGGAATGGCGTATGGAGAAGGATGTATGTACACAGGAACTGAGCGTTCATATGTTAGAGTTGGCACAGATTTATGGCAGAGTACATAGAGTAGCAAAGGGTAAGAAAGGAAAAAAGCTAGGCGCGAAAAAGGAAGATAATTAAAAAGCAAAAGAAAATGGATGAGGATAAGATAGATTGAAGCTTTATATGGTGTAAAAGGAGATTAAAGTGTTCGAGCCGACAATCAAGGATATAGCAAAAATATGTGGTGTGGGTGTCAGCACGGTATCAAGAGCCATCAATAACCACCCTGATATTAATCCAGAAACCAAACAAAAAATTTTGAATGCGATTCAGGAATATGGATATATCCCAAACAACAGCGCAAGAAATTTAAAACGTGTTGATGCCAAGGCAATTGCGGTGTTGGTTAAGGGGATTTCCAATCCGTTCTTTACCAATATGATTAAAGTGGTAGAGGGTGAATGCAAGAAAAGACATTACGCAATGGAACTTTCGCATATTGAGGCGGATGAGAACGAGGTGGATGTGGCATTAAAAGTTGTAAAAGAAAAGCGCCTACGAGGAATTATTTTCCTTGGAGGGCTGTTTTCTCACTCAGAGGAAAAACTGAAAATGCTTACAGTGCCGTTTGTGTTTAGTACAGCAGGCTCTATTCCTGAAAACATCAGCAAGGATTGTTATTCAAGTATCGGCGTGGACGATAGAAAGGAAAGCGCCAGAATGGTGGATTACCTTATCGGTCTTGGCCATAAGAAAATTGCGATTGTTGTAGCAGAAGCTACGGAAGAAAGTATTGGCAGGCTACGGTTGGAAGGGTATGTTGATGCGCTGCAAGCACATGGAATTGCAGTGAATACCAATTTAATCTGCCAGACAGATAATGCAATTGGTCACTTTTCGATGAGTAATGGATATTTGACAACAAAGGCATTATTGGAACGGGGAGAGGAATTTACGGCGCTCTATGCAGTAGCCGATGCTTTGGCGATTGGGGCAGCAAGGGCACTCTATGAAGCCGGGTACAAAATACCAGGCGATATTTCTTTGGCAGGTTATGACGGAATTGATATGGTGAATTATATGTGTCCCAGTCTTACAACAATGCGCCAGCCCATAGAGGATATGGCGAAAGATACAACCAAATTGTTGTTTGATATAATTTCGGGGAAAAAACAACATCAACATATTAAATATGATGCGGAATTAGTTGTGCAGGAATCAACAAGGAAAAGATAAATAGGAATTGGTACTTGCAATAAACGATTGATATGCGTGCAGGGCACGCAAGGGGTATGAAATATGATAGATAATAATATAAATGAAAAAGAACTTGCGGAGGCGATGATAAAGTATTTGGATTGTCCCTGCCAGTATTTCCCTGCAATGGATTCAGATAAAATGGTTTTAGAAGCTTACTATAAAGCGCAGGAGCGGGGAAAGAAAGAAGGTTTTGTCCCCATGATGGTAGTGGTAGATGATCGCCTGTGGGGATGCTTGGTGATGAATGCGGATTCTGAAGAGGAAGGGGAGGAGCTGCTTGCTTTTAATGCGGAGCACATCGCGCAATACCGCAAAAATATGTTGAATACTGCATTAGAATCCGGCAAAGAAGTATTGGAGAATTATAGGAAAGAGTATTATTCATATGATGAGGAAGACGAAGATAGTGAACGAGATGAAGAAGAATGGGACGCGTATTTCCTAAGTGAAACGGAGTTGGCAGATGAGATTCCAGAAGACGCAGAAGGCGGCGGTTTTATGGCAATTGGTGACAGCGGGAAAACAGTACCTTTGATTTTGGCAGAAATCCCTGTAAAGAATCCGTGGGAGGTATTTGCTTATCTGCCGTTTGGCGGTTGGAATGAGTGTCCGGATACCTTAGATTTAATGGCAGTATCAAAATATTGGTATGAAATGTATCAGGCAGCACCGGCTGCTGTTACAAGCGATATACTGGAATTTATAGTTCCAGAGCCAGTGGAGGCAGATAAGGCATTGGATCTTGCAAAGGAGCAGTATGTATTTTGTACGGACATTGTGGATCAAGGCGTTGAAACGGTTGGAAATCTTGCGGCAATGCTGTCACATATGAAAACATGGTTTTTTTGGTGGGATTAAATATACTTTAAAGTAAAAAATCTGGTGTAATGTATGGAGTGCCTACATTGCGCCAGATTTTTTATGTGTAGAAGTAATATATTGGTTTAGACTTTTAGGTATAGAAGTAATACACTATACTGGATTTTTATTGATAGAAGCATTGCTTTTTGTATTTATTTCGGGTAAAATGGAAAATACTGAATAAAGAGTAGGAAAAATATCAATACTGCAAATTGTCATATTTGTAATCAAACAAAACATAAGGGATATGACAATTCGGAAGATTCATTATATAAAGAAAGGAACAGAAAAGAATATGAAAATAGCAGTTGCAGGAATTGGATATGTAGGATTGTCGAATGCGATACTTTTGGCGCAGCATAATGAAGTCGTTGCTGTCGATATTTTTCAAGAGAAAGCAGATATGATTAATAACAGGCGTTCTCCTATTGTCGATAAGGAAATTGAAGAATATCTGCAAAAAAAAGAATTGAACCTGCGGGCAACAACAGACGGTGCCGAGGCATATCAAGGCGCAGAGTATATTATTATTGCAACGCCGACAAATTATGATCCAGATATGAATTATTTTGACACCAGTTCCATTGAAAAGGTGATTGACCTTGTTTTGACAGTGAATAAAGAAGCTGTAATGATTATTAAATCCACAGTTCCAGTTGGATATACCAAGAAATTAAAGAAGCGTTACGGTGTGGATAATATTGTATTTTCTCCAGAATTTTTGCGCGAGGGGAAGGCATTGTATGACAATTTATATCCTTCACGGATTATTGTAGGGGAGCAGTCCAAACGTGCGGAGATTTTTGCCAATCTTTTAAAAGAAGGAGCAATGAAAGAGGAGATTCCTACGTTGTTTACCGGATCGACAGAAGCGGAGGCGATTAAGTTATTCGCAAACACATATTTAGCGCTGCGTGTGGCGTATTTTAATGAATTGGATACGTATGCGGAAGTGCGTGGGCTGGATACACAGCAGATTATTCAAGGCGTTTGTCTTGACCCGAGAATTGGGACACATTATAATAATCCTTCTTTTGGCTATGGCGGTTACTGTCTGCCAAAGGATACCAAGCAGCTTCGGGCAAACTTTGCTGATGTGCCGAACAACTTAATTTCTGCAATTGTGGAATCCAATACAACACGCAAGGATCATATTGCGAAAATGATATTGGATAGAAAGCCCTCTAAGGTTGGAATTTATCGCTTGACAATGAAAACAAATTCCGATAATTTCAGGCATTCTGCAATTCAAGGAATTATGAAGCGTATTAAGGCGAAAGGTATTGAGGTTGTGGTTTTCGAGCCAACGATGAAAGAGAATAGTTTCTTCCGATCTAGGGTATCGCGGGATTTGGATAGCTTTAAGCAGGAGTGTGATATAATTATTGCAAACCGTATTACAGAGGATTTGAAGGACGTAAAGGACAAGGTATATACAAGGGATTTGTTTGGCAGGGATTAATAGATGCCCCCTTAGCATGAAGTAGATAAGAAAAAAGCTGTCGTTTTAAGGAAATCAGATTCTGTTTTCCTTAGAGCGGCAGTTTTTTGTTATCGAAAGAATTTCGTAAGATTTAGTCAACAGTTTTGAAAAGCAAAGCTGTTATAATAGAACTATCAAAGTAACAGTTCAGGTAGGTCTGCGCATTTACTGCGCTGACCGTAATAAAATGTAGTGGTTGGAAGTATCCAGCCCATCGCGAAGCGATTTCCAATGGCTGGATAGGTAACAGTTCAATGGGTTATCTGAACTGTTACCTATCAAATAGAAAAACAAACAAAGGAGGCGTTTCAATGTCTTATATATTACAGACCAATCATTTAACAAAAACGATTAATGGAAAAGATTTAGTGAAAAATGCAGATATCCATGTGGAGAAAGGAACGATCTACGGCTTTTTGGGGCCAAATGGCGCAGGGAAGACGACAATTATGAAAATGATTACAAATCTCTGGAAGCCTACAGACGGATCTATTGAAATTTTTGGAGAAATACTGACGACAAAGTCATATTATCTGCTCAAACGAATGGGGAATATTATTGAGTTTCCAGTGTTTTATGAACATATGAGCGGTATAGAAAATTTAAAATTGCACAGCGAATATATGGGATATTATCATCCTAATAATATTGAACAGACATTGGAGCTGCTTTCGCTGTCGGATGCGGGGAATAAGCCGGTAAAACAGTATTCACTTGGTATGAAACAGCGTTTGGGGATTGCGCGTGCGGTTCTTTGCAAGCCGGAACTATTAATTCTTGATGAACCGACAAACGGCTTAGACCCTGCCGGTATGAAACAGATAAGGGATTTATTTCGGCGGCTGTGCACGGAATATGGGATAACAATCATGATATCCAGTCATATCTTATCTGAGGTGGAAAGTATTGCAGATACGATTGGTATTATCCATCACGGTGTTATGAAAAACGAGATTGCAATGAAAGAAATTACTGAGCAGAATACAGAATATATTGCGCTTAGTGTAGGCGATACGCAGAAGGCGGCATATATACTGGCAGAAATGGGGTTAGAGCGGTTTAAAATCGTGGATGAGCAAAATATCCGTATTTACGATACGCGTATGAACATACAGGAATTATCCAAAACGCTGGTATTGCATCAAGTAGAACTTCACTCGATAGGACAGAAAGCGGAAAGTTTGGAGGATTATTTCTTAAAGTTAACACAAGAATTGGGAAATGAAAAATAGGTATGCTTGGAAAGAAAGAGGAGATGAAAAAGAAATGTTTAAGTTAGTTCGATTAGAATGGAAGAAAAATAATATTGGAAAATATGTTTGGTATGCGTTTATTACATCTGTATTGCTTTTGCTTATGGTTTTAATGGTTGCAGGAGAAATGGAATCGAAGGAAACCATACAAAGTTATGGAAAAAGTATGTTGATTCCTTGTGTGGATATGTTTACAAATCTTGCGTATATCTTGTTTACGAGTGTTATGATTGCAGGATTTTGTGTCAGCCCTTATCAAAACAGAACAATTAATTTAATTTTTTCGTATCCGGTCAGCCGCAGAAAATTGGTATTGGCGCAGATAGCATCTGTATGGATATTTAACTTTATTGCACTGGTATTATCCAAAATCTGCTTCTACGGCACATTAGCAGCAGCCAGTCCATATATTCATATTGCGGCGGAAAATCTTCCATTAAAAAGCGGGGAATTTTATGCGGATATTTTAGCAGGTTCTGCAGCGATGGTTAGCATCGGTTTCCTTGCGCTTCCAGTCGGGCTGTGGATGAAATCATCAAAGGCAGCAATTATTACTGGAGTGTTGATTGTCTGCTTTACACAAGGAAATATTGGTTCCTATACATTAATGTATAATCTTCCGTTTTACTGTGTGCTGATTTGTTTGTCGGCAGCAGCAATTATCAGCGTTATCTGTACAGTTGAGAGCAGGGATGTAGCATAGGGTGATAGAAAAGTATGAACTCTTTTTTATGTTTTTAAATGCGGATGAAAGAGAGCGCTTGAGATATAAGAGCGCTTATTTAAAGTTTTGCCAAAATGTGCCGATATAATAATAAACAACAATAGTTGTTAACGATCATTCCTTAATGGCATTTGCCGCTTGATAAGGGGGAATCAATATGGGTATAGGGGTCGGCGGTAATTATTCTAATAAAACAAAGACAGTACGAGAGATAAAGGATACGCAGGGAAAAGTTGTAGGAAGGATAACGATATCGAAACCAAAAAGCAAGACGGTGCGGAAAAAACGTCTTCCTTATAATTTTAGAAAAATTTCCAATCAAATCGTGATGTCAAAAACAGCCAATTCCGCAAGGGCAGCAATGTCGAGCGCGCGTCGGGTGACATTATTATTAAAGGAAAAGATGCGATCGAGCGATTATAGTGATGAAGAATTGAAAGATGCAATTATCCATGCTAGGAAAATGGAGCGAATAGCCAAAAAGCGTGTAAAAAATATGGAAGCGGAAGAACGTGCTGCGCAGAGCGGCGTTTATATTTTGGAACTAGAAGAGGAGGAAACTTCGGAATCCGAGCATGCAGAGAAAGAACAGCAGGAGGAAACAGGATTAACCCAAGAAGAATTAGAGAAAATGATGCAGGAACTTGAGTCCTTAATGGAAGAGTCTATGGAGGAACTTGAGGAGGCAGCAGGACTAGAAGATTTTATGGATGGCATGATGTGTGTTGTGCAGAAAGATATGGAACCAGAAGATCTTGAGCAATTAAAAAAGAAGCATCGTGCAGAAGAACTACAAGAAATAATGGAAGCCGATATGAAGTATTTAAAGGCATTGTTTAATCGTTTGGAACGGGAAAAGCGGGAGGGCGTTAGTGGGAGCAGCAATAATGGCAGCAGCCCTAGTGTACAGAGTACACAGAGCGATTCCGCGCGCGGTGTATCGCTGCAGCTTGCGGGTACGGATATTCCTGTGGAACAGACGGCGGAAGTGCCGGCTGCCGCAATTGCGGAGGGTGCAAGTGTGGATATTGTTTTGTGATATATGCATGAGTGATAAAGATAAAGATTTTTTTAAGTTGGCATTTTAGGCAAATATTAAGGTATTTAATGGGGTTTTACTAGTATAAATTACGAAAAAATTAAGAAAAATCTAAGGGAATTTGTCAAACAATTAAGAATCCGTACACGGAATATTCACATAATTAAGATATAATCGACCTATTAAAGTAATAAAAGGTCGAATGGAGGTTCGAGATGGATAACAGAACAGAGTATACATTAAGCATGGAGCATTTAACGCGGTTTCGGGATTTAATGATGGAGTATGAATGCGCCATGCTGGAAGTACAGACAAAACTTGAGGTACTAAACAAGGAACTTTCTTTATTGCATAGCAGGAATCCGTTTGAGTCTATAAAAAGCAGACTGAAATCGCCAGAGAGTATTTTCGGAAAACTGGATAGAAATGGGCTTGCGCACTCGGTGGAAAATATTGAAAAATGTTTAAATGATATTGCAGGTATTCGCGTGATATGTTCGTTTACGGAGGATATCTATATGTTGGTGGATTGTCTGGTGGCGCAGGATGATATTGTGTTGGTGAAAAAGAAAGACTATATCGCACATCCAAAACCTAACGGATATCGCAGCCTTCATGTAATATTAGATATTCCAATATTTTTAACAAATGAAAAGAAACATATGCGTGTGGAAGTTCAGTTTCGGACTATTGCAATGGATTTTTGGGCAAGTTTGGAGCATAAGCTGAAATATAAAAAAAATATCGAAAATGCAGAAAGTATATCGGAAGAATTGCGGTACTGTTCAGATATTATCAGTCAGCTTGACCGCCGTATGGAACAGATACGAAAACGGATTGATAAAAACGAAACATATGCTTTAACTGGAATTTTACCAACCAATCTTGGATAAAAATTCAAAAGACTGCCTTTCAAGGATTGCAAAAAAGAGCCGATAGTGCTAGTATTATTGCAGTGCCATAGGAGAAAGGAACCAAAAACAATGAATATTCAAATGCAAATCAGCGGTTTAATTATTATGTTTTTGCTGCTGTATTTTTATAAACGTCATGAAACAATGGGGCTGTATACCGAACAGCTTTTTGGGAAAGCACTTTATATTACAATTATTTGTCTGATATTGGATATTATTTCGATTGCGTTAATTGCGAAACAGGAACTATTTCCGATGCGGGCAGTGAAAATAGAATGCAAGGCATATCTCGCATCCTTGATTTTAAATGGATATATGGCAATAAATTATGCAAGTGCAGATACACATAATTTAACGAAGGTTAATAAATTAATACGAAAATGTGGCTGGGTAGTTGGAGCATATTGTCTGCTCGTAATGGTGCTGCCAGTAGAATTGTTCCGTGAGGGTAGAACGGTTTATACATATGGGGCAGCGTGCAGCGCAACGTATATTGGTGCCTTATCTATGATTTTAGGCACGGTTTTTATTGTGTTCCGACATGGGAAGCTGATGAACCCGAAGCGGCGCAGAGCAATTCGTCTATGGATGAGCATATGGATGGCAGCGGCGTTAATACAGTTTCTTAATAGCCAGCTTCTGCTAGTTGGTTTTGCCAGTGCAATGGGAATGGTGATTCTGTTTTTTGAATTGGAAAATCCTGATGCAAATATTGACCGTAGAACAGGTTTTTTTAATAGTTTTGCATTTGCGGAATATTTGAAACAGAAATACCGCGAGGGTGCAGAACTTAGTGGAATGCTGGTGACCTTTGAGGATTCACATACGAGAAGTGTACCAACAGACCAAGTGGAGGCAGCAATGTTAGAGATTGCGGCTTTTATGCGGCGTATACCAGAGGCAAGGATTTTTAAGACAGATGATAAAGAGTTTACATTGGTGTTAGAATCGCGTGAAGCATTGGAGAGGGCATTTCGTATTATTGATGAACGGTTTCAGGGCAGTTGGCTGGAATTTGATAAAAATCGTCCTAATATTTCTCTACAGCCCTATTATGTCAAGGTTCCGTCAGGAAAAGTGGCAAAGGATGCTGCGGAAATGCTGGGGATGTTGAAATATTTCCGAATACACTGTATGGATTCACCGGAAAACCGTGTTCTTGTTGTAGATGAGGCAAATGCAGCGAAAAAGCGTGCGCGGGAGGAGATGCTGCGCACGATCCTTGTGGCAATGGAAGAGGATCGCGTGGAGGTGTTTTTTCAACCGATTTATGCCACGGCTGAGAAAAAATTTGTATCTGCGGAAGCGCTTGTCCGTATCCGGAATACAGATGGATCGATTATTCCGCCGGGGTTGTTTATTCCGGTGGCAGAAGAAACCGGAATGATTTCAAAGATTGGGGAACATGTGTTTGAAAAAACTTGTCAGTTTATTAAAGAGCACGATATTGAGCAGTATGGTATTGCATATCTTGAAGTAAATTTATCAGTGGTGCAATGCGAGAGCAAGACGCTGGCGGAAACCTATATTGGTATTATGGACAAGTATCAGATTGACCCAAAGCTGGTCAATCTGGAAATTACGGAGTCGGCGTCAATCGTACGCAAAAAGACATTGTTAAAAAATATGAATACTTTGATCGATTATGGGGTATCGTTTTCGCTGGATGATTTTGGAAACGGGCAATCGAATCTGAATTATATTGTAGATATGCCGGTAAAGATTGTGAAGTTTGACCGTGATATGACACAGGCTTATTTTGAGAATAAGAAAGCACAGTTTGTTCTAAAAGCGGCAATGAACATGATTCATGATATGCATTTGCATGTGGTATCAGAGGGCGTGGAAACCGCAGAACAGCTTGCAGCGCTGGAACAGCTTGGCATTGATTATGTGCAGGGATATTATTTTTCGAAACCAATTGAGGCACGAGCATTTATTGAATTTTTGAAAGTAAAAAATGGATAACGAAATGCGGATATAGAGGAGGATGAAAGCTTTTTGGAGCAGCTTTTTTATATGATAATCCGCATCTTTTTGTAATAAAAGTCTTTCTGGAATATTAATTCCTTTGTGGAGTTTTTTACGCAGATTTATGAAAGTATCGTAGCGTATAGCAAACGGTATTGCAGTTAATATAAGGATAAAGGGGCTGCGCATAAAACTTTGATTGTACAAGATATGGGGGATTTCCTTTGCGATACACAGACAGCCAGTGATTACATATAATAAGAGAAAGTTTTAATGAAACACAGGGACTTTCAGAAATTTAGTCAGTAAAAAGGTATAAAATATTTTTTTGCTAATTATAAAACCACTGGTTTAATTTTTGTAAGGAGGGACAGTATGGCAAGAAGAAAGAAAGAACTGCAAAGTATGCATAGAAAAAATATTTCAAAGGCTGCGGAGCAGTTATTTATGAAAAATGGGATAGAAAATACATCCATGAATGATATTGCGAAAGTATCTGGCTATAGCAAAGCTTCCTTGTATGTATACTTTAAAAATAAGCAGGAACTTGTTGGAATATTAGTGTTGGAAAGTATGCAGAAATTATATGATGCTATCGCATCCGCTTTAGAACAAAGCAATGATACAAAAGAACGCTACCAAAAAATTTGCTATGCTTTGGTAAAATATCAAGAAGAATACCCTTTTTACTTTAAAATGGTGCTGGAAACGATTCAGATAGATTTTGAAACAACCAATTTTTTGCCAGAAGAAAAAGAAACCTTTATTATTGGGGAACAAATGAATGATTTATTGTCAGATTTTTTGAAAGATGGAATCAATAAAGGAGATTTTCGCTCCGATATGGAAATTATGCCAACCATATTTTCTTTTTGGGGAATGCTGGCTGGTCTAATCCAAATAGCAGCAAATAAGGAAGCGTATATCGAGCAATCTATGAAAAAAAGCAAGATGGAATTTCTTTTATATGGCTTTGAATTACTTTATTATTCTGTAATTGTTAAAAGATAAAATGGGGAAAGGGAAACGATTGCTTAGGAATTGTCAAAAAATAGCTTGTTAATTTGACATCGTATAAAGATATATTCTTTTTACTGCATGTAATACACCGGCACCTTTTTCGATACTTTTTGGACAAAGCACAGGCGCAATAAAAAGTATGCGGGAAGTTTTTCAAACAGCAGGGATGAAATATGGTGGTAGTTGTGTATGGTCAGGAAGAAATAAAACGATATTTCCCCAATATATGAAATGGAAAATAGAACGGATATTTGAGAAATAAACGGGAATCAGCATAGTTATAAAACGTAACAGTTCATCCATGTACAATTAATTCTAAAAGGTGGTATTCAGATGGGAATTATTTCTGGGATTTTATGTGTTGTTTGCTTTTGTCTATTATCAACAAAAGCAGTAACCGCAAAACTGCATATAAAAAAGATTGATAAAATACTGATGAAAATGCATAAACCGATTAGCGCATTGCTAATTGTCTTGTGTTGTGTACATATTTTTTGTGTTGTTCGCCTATTAAAAAATCGCAGTTTGTTGGTAGTAATTTCAGGAATTACGAATACTGTGTTGATGATTTCGCTAATTTGTTTCTGCCATATAATAAAAGATAGAAAGAAAAAAATAATGTGGCATAGGATATGGACAATTCTTATGGCAGTCGGTATTATGGGACATTTTGCGGCATATATTGTAGATTTTAATCATTATCAAATGAATATCGCAAATATAGAAATACAAGAGGTTGACTTAGAAAATGTGGAAGATGGAGTCTATATAGGGACGTGCGATGTGGGTTATATCTATGCTAAAGTAGAAGTTGAAATTATAGAGGGTAAGATCGTTTCCCTTAATCTTTTGGAACACAGGAACGAGCGAGGTAAACGAGCAGAGAATATAATTGATATAGTATTATCAGAGCAGAAAATTGATGTAGATGCAATAAGCGGGGCTACAAATTCTAGCAATGTGATAAAAAAAGCAATTGAAAATGCAATCAAAACATTTGACAATTTTTAATGGAATTGTGCAAGGGTTTATGGTACGATAATGTCAGCAAACAATTTGGTAATAGTAGTTCGAGCGAAAATGTGGTAATTGGTTACAGTCTAGCCTAGAGCGTGTTTGAAAATTCATTCCTGACATATGCACGCCCCACTTTGCGTGATATTTGCGCCAAATTCAGGTTACATAGCCCGCTATGCGCCCTTCATTTGGCACAAATCTCCCACAAATTGTGACGCACATCTGCCAGAAAGCAATTTTCAAACACGCTCTAGGGGCTGTCGCATTTAGGAAAACAGATACAAGTTATAGTACTGCATTGTGTTTTGCACTATATCTTGCATATTTAAAACTTATTGCGACAGCCCCGTAAAACACACAGTGGTTGAGATGCATCAAGCCATGGCATATGGCTATGACATCACGAAGCGATTTTCGTATGGTTTGATGCATATATTATATCAGGAGGTCAAAGGCTGAACTGTTACGGTAATGGATAAAATATGGGAGGTTGCTTATGCGCAGTGAAGAAAAAATGTATGAATTGATTATGAATATTGCAAAGGCAGACGACAGGGTTGCAGCAGTATATATGAATGGTTCACGCACCAATCCGAATGTTCCGAAAGATATTTTTCAGGACTATGATATTGTGTATGTGGTGCGGGAAACCAAGTCATTTATTGAAGATAAGGAATGGATACATAAGTTCGGCAAGATTTTGTATATGCAGTATCCTGATGAAAGCCCAGATTATCCAAATGATAAGAAAAATCATTATGGCTGGCTGATGCAGTTTGAAGACGGTGTCCGAATGGATCTTACTATACAGACAATTTCATTTGCCAAAGAGCATATTTATGATGATAAGCTTTGCCGGATTTTACTGGATAAAGAAGATATTCTACCAGCAATGCCAGATGCAACAGATAGGGATTATTATGTAAAAAAACCTACCGAAGCGCAGTTTTGGGCGTGTACCAATGAATTTTGGTGGTGCAGCAACAATATCGCCAAGGGATTGTGGCGCGAGGAGATGCCTTATGTGCAGGATATGACTAATTTTGTAGTTCGCAAGCAGTTAGAAAAGATGCTCTCGTGGAAAGTTGGTATCAAGACAGATTTTCAGGTTAGTGTTGGAAAGTCTGCAAAGTACTTGTATAGGTGGCTGGAGCCAGACGAGTATCAAGGGTACTTAAATACATATTTTGGTGGAAATATTGCGGAAGCCTGGACGGCGGTACTGCATATGTGTGATTTGTTTGAGCAGACAGCAGTGTATGTGGGAAGCAGGCTGGGATATCCCTATAATGCTGCGGAAGGGAAAGCGGCTAGGGGATTTCTTGAACAGGTGCAGAAATTGCCGAAGGACGCAAAGAATATTTAGGAGAGTAGTAGGAAAGGATAGGATGATATGTATATGTTTGTTAGTATGATGTTTACTATTGTGATGATGATTTTTGTAATTGCTATTTCTGTTGCTGTGATTGTTACACGGAGCAAGTATAAAAATAAATCAAATGCAGGAGCTTTTTTCTTTGAAAATAATTGCATGGTATTAAATACAGGAATACCATATGCGATTCCTTATGATGAAATTGATAGAGTGGAACTGCATTATAGTGCATGGGAATTGAAATATAAATTATCTTATGATTTAATTGTAAAAGTTAAGAAAAAGTCTGGAAAAACAAAGATAACGTTCTATAAGGGGTTTCGAACAGCCAAGTTAGCAACACCATTTGATATGGAAGCTGCTCTGAAAGAAAAAGGCATTTGCTGTGTTATGATGGAAAAATAAAGAAAATGGTATAACAGAAACTAAGAATAAATACTGGGGAAACTTTTAAATTTTTGGAGGTATTATACGGATAAACATTATCTACAATATTTTTCAGGAAGGGTTTTGAGATATGGAAAGCAGATTAGTAGTGAATCTTGGTGTGCAGCGATTTGATAAATTACGGGAAGAACATAAGTTTTATGTAGATAAGACAGATTTTATCAGAGAGTGGTGGGAGTATGGTTCGGAAGTAACGCTGATTACACGACCACGCAGGTTTGGAAAAACCTTAAATATGAGTATGCTTGCATGTTTTTTTTCCAATCGGTATGCGGGCAGAGGAGATTTATTTGAAGGGCTTTCGATTTGGGAGGAAAAAGTTTCTAAGCAGGAGGATTCAATACAAGATATTTTTCGGCAAGATGTTTCCGGACAAGATACTTCCATAGAAGTTTATAAGTACAGACATCTGCAAGGAATGTTTCCAGTGGTATTTTTAAGTTTTGCACCTATTAAGACAGGGAAGATTGATGAAATGAAAATGGTAGTAAAAATAGTTATTGCCGATTTATATGGAACGTTTAAAGATATTATAAAATCAGAAGTATTTGACGATAATGACAGGAGCGCTTTTGCAGAAGTCAATAAGGATATGGAGGATGCAGTAGCTTATACAGCAGTGAATCGTCTTTGCGGCTTTTTGAAAAGATATTATCACAAAGATGTAATTGTGATCTTAGATGAATATGATACGCCAATCCAGGAGGCATGGCTGGCAGGAACATGGGATGAAACGGTTGATTTTTTCCGTAATTTTTTTAATCATACTTTTAAGACAAATGGTTGTTTATTTCGAGGGATTATTACAGGGATTACAAGAGTTTCTAAGGAAAGTATTTTTTCGGATTTAAATAATTTGGATGTGATTACGACAACTTCTGGTGCGTATGCGGATGCATTTGGATTTACGCAGGAGGAAGTATTTGCGGCATTGGAACGTGCAGGTCTTGGCAGTGAGAAGGAAGGGGTAAAACAGTGGTATAACGGCTTTTCGTTTGGACGATATACAGATATTTATAACCCGTGGTCGATTGCATCTTTTATCAGCAAAAAGGGTGAATATAGGGCTTATTGGGCAAATACGAGTGGAAATGAGCTTGTAAGTACATTGGTGCAGCGCGGCAATGCTGATGTGAAGCAGACAATGGAATCTCTTTTGCAAGGAAATTGTTTTCAAACAGAACTGGATGAACAGATTGTATTTCATAATTTGAAGGGCAGCGCAAATGCAGTTTGGAGTCTGCTGCTTGCAACGGGTTATCTTAAAGTAGAGAAATTGGAGTATATCGGCATACGAAAGAAAGCAATGTATACGCTTGCCCTTACAAATATGGAAGTCATTAATATGTTTGAAAATATGGTGAAAGGATGGTTTCGGGAAGCGGCGGAAGTATCGTATAATCGTTTTATCAAGGCACTGCTGCTCAATGATGTTGAAGCTATGAATGAGTTTATCAATAAAGTTGCGCTGCATAGTTTTTCTAGTTTTGATATAGCGAATGGTGTATCTGATGATGATGCGCCGGAGCGTTTTTATCATGGGTTTGTGCTGGGGCTGATTGTTGAACTTGAGGGCAGATTTCGGATTACATCGAATCGGGAAAGCGGGTTCGGGCGTTATGATATTATGATAACGCCGTTTGATCGGAAACAGGACTGTGCATATATTATTGAATTTAAAGTGCACAAGCCTAGACGGGAAAAAAATTTAGAGGAAACCGTAGCAAATGCGCTTTCTCAAATAGAAAAAAAGCAGTATGAAACTGTGTTGACTGCGGAAGGATTTGAGCCGGAACAGATACGCAAGTATGGATTTGCTTTTTATGGGAAAGAGTGTTTGATTGGTTAAGATATCGCTTGAAATAATTGTAAAAAGATTTTGCGGGCATTTTCCTTTGGATGCCTAAGTATAAAAAAACACTTTAGTTTGCTAAAGTGTTTTTTTATTACTACTCTATATAACACTATATCATAATTTAAAATATAAGTCTAGTAATTTTTTTATTAAATATTATACTAAATATATCCTAAACGTAACAGTTCAGATAACCCATTGAACTGTTACGTATCCAGCCATTGGAAATCGCTTCGCGATGGGCTGGATACCTCCAAACATTACATTTTATTACGGTCAGCGCAGTAAATGCGCAGACCTACCTGAACTGTTACTCCTAAACAGCAATATTGGCAAACGTTTGTAAGTATTATTTGATAGAGTAGAATGGCTCGAAATGGGTAGAAAGGTATGGTAAAACATGGCAGAAACGAATCAAAAGAAGTCGAAGGAATGGCAGGCAGAGGAGCGGCATTTAAAGGAGTGCCGTGCGTTGATTGCAGCGAATGTAGCGGAATATGAGCGACAGCTAGAAGAACGCCGCAAGGAAACAAAGGCATTGTTTGACGAAGTGCAGAGCGGGAATGTGGAGTTGTATGATCAGCTAGTGACATCCCGCAGCCTGGAGGAGCATAGTTTTAATCAATTGCACAAAAACACGGAGGCATATGGCAGACCTTTTTTTGGAAGAATTGATTATAAAAACCTTGATGAAAAACTTTTTGAGTCTATTTATATCGGTAAGCATGGTGTTTTGCGGGATAAAACGACAGTGGAGGTTGTGGACTGGCGTGCGCCGATTGCTTCGGTTTATTATGAAAATGAGTTAGGCGAAGGGTTTTATGAGATACCGGACAGCAGTACAGATGGTAGGGGGAAGCCGTTACAATATCGCATTGATTTAAGTTTAAAGCGGACATTTGATATTGAGGAGGGGGTGCTGCAAGGGTTTTATGACAGTGATGTTGCGGCAAACGACGAACTTTTAGTAAAGTATCTTAGCAAAAACAGGGATGCAGTTCTGGGGGACATTATAGCCACGATTCAGAAAGAGCAAAATGAAATTATCCGTGAAAGCCCATTCCGCAATATTATTGTGCAGGGGGTGGCAGGAAGCGGTAAGACAACCGTTGCAATGCACCGCATTTCCTATATTATGTACAACTATAAGGAGCGTTTTACTTCCAATGAATTTTGCATTGTTGGCGGGAGCGATATTTTAATTGATTATATTACAGGTGGTTTGCCAGAATTGGATGTCTATGATATTAAACATATGCGTATGGATGAAATATTGACGCACCTTTTGCACAGCGAATGGAAGAAAAAGTTTAAGCTGGTTTCGCTGCCTGTAAATCAGGCATGGAAAAGCAAGATGCTTTTTGCAAAGGAGCTGGAAAACTATATGCAGCAGCTTCGCAACCGTATTTTGGCGAATTGTGTAGTATACGACGAAGAAATCGGTATGCTTTTGTCACAAAAAAATAATGACGATTTTATTAACGGAAATCCTAAATATTCGATTAACAAGCTGTTGGTAACACTTGATGAGAGGCTGCGCAACCGTATAAAGATTCAGTGCATGGGGCGTGAGGAAGTCGGGATTTATAAGCGGAAGTTAGTACAGTACAAAAATTATTTTAGTTCCTATTGTTATAAGGGAAACGTTGTGAGTCTATACTTAAATTTTTTGGAGATGTATGGTGCAGAATACTATATAGATATGACACCTGTGTCAGAAAAAATACAGCATGGTATTTTTGATGTCTATGATGTGGCAGCGATGTTGATTATTTATTATAGGGCATTGCAGAAAAAACCTGATGAGGAATTTGGACAAATCTTTATTGATGAGGCGCAGGATTTTGGTTCAATTGTGTATTATGCGCTGCGGACAGTATTGCCGGAATGCTTTTTTACAATTATGGGGGATGTTTCTCAGAATGTTAACTATGAATATGGTATGAACGACTGGCGGGATATGACACAAAAAATCTTCCATTCCAAGGAAGACGCATTCCATGTTTTGGCGAAAAGTTACCGTAATACAATTGAAATTTCAGATTTCGCAGGAAAAATACTGCGCAGCGCTTCAAAAGGAGCCTATCAGATCGAGCCGGTTATTCGACATGGAGAGCCTGTGCACTTTTTGGAAAGTATATCGAGTGAGGAGGCAGCAGGCATCTGTGTGGAAACCATTCAAGAGATGAAAGAAAAAGGGTATGAAACCATGGCAGTAATTTGTTTTTCGGATGAGGATAAAGAAATTGTAACACTGCGACTAAGCCGTCAAATAACGTTGATAGATGCACAAAACAGCGGTTTTAGCAAGGGGGTGCTGGTGCTGACCGTTCCTGAAACGAAAGGATTAGAGTTTGACTGTGTGCTGCTGTGGAAACCAGATTTAACAGGATATCGCGATAATCCAAGGCTTGCCAAGCTGCTCTATGTAGCGGCAACGAGAGCGCTGCATGAGTTATTTATTGTGCAGTAAGAGATTTTTTGCTCTTAGACTGAACGGTGTAACAGTTCAGATAACCCATTGAACTGTTACGTATCCAGCCATTGGAAATCGCTTCGTGTTGGGCTGGATACCTCCAACCACTACATTTTATTACGGTCAGCGCAGTAAATGCGCAGACCTACCTGAATTGTTACGAACTGTAACATTATTTGCACGCTGTTGTAACAATTTCCTTGAAAAATTCCCAGTTTTATGTATAATAATAAAGAGCAAATGTAATAAATAAAATTTAAACATAAAAACAGGAGTTTTGAAAGATGATTAGTGCAAACAATGTGACATATCGTGTTGGGAAGAAAGCATTATTTGAGGATGTCAATATTAAATTTACTGAGGGCAACTGTTATGGTTTGATCGGTGCAAATGGTGCCGGAAAATCGACATTTTTAAAAATTTTGTCAGGAAAATTGGAAACTACGAAGGGAGATATTGCGATAACGCCCGGACAGCGGCTTTCTGTGTTGGAGCAGGATCACTTTAAATATGATGAGTATCCTGTTATGGATGTGGTGATTATGGGAAACGCCCGTCTGTATGAAATTATGAAAGAAAAAGATGCCATATATGCTAAGGAGGATTTCACCGATGAGGATGGTATCCGTGCAAGCGAATTAGAGGGTGAATTTGCTGAGATGAATGGCTGGGAAGCAGAGTCTGACGCAGCACAGCTTTTAAACGGCTTGGGAATTGACACCAGTATTCACTATAGTATTATGAAAGAATTAAACGGCAGCGAGAAAGTAAAAGTGCTGCTTGCGAAGGCACTATTTGGCAATCCTGATATCTTGCTTTTGGACGAGCCGACGAACCATTTGGATTTGGATGCAATTGCTTGGCTGGAGGAATTTTTAATTAATTTTGATAATACGGTAATTGTAGTATCACATGACCGTTATTTCTTAAATAAAGTATGTACGCAGATCGCGGATATTGATTACGGCAAAATCCAGCTTTATGCAGGCAACTATGACTTTTGGTATGAGTCCAGCCAGTTGCTTGTAAAGCAGATGAAAGAAGCCAACAAGAAAAAGGAAGAAAAAATTAAGGAACTGCAAGAATTTATTTCACGGTTTTCTGCCAATGCGTCGAAGTCAAAACAGGCGACATCCAGAAAACGTGCCTTAGAGAAAATTGAATTGGATGATATTAAGCCGTCCAGCCGTAAGTATCCATATATTGATTTCCGTCCTGACCGCGAAATTGGAAATGAAGTGCTGACTGTTACGAATTTATCCAAAACCATTAACGGCGAGAAGGTACTTGACAATATTTCCTTTATTTTAGGACATGATGACAAGGTGGCGTTTGTCGGCGGAAATGAACTTGCTAAGACGACACTGTTTCAAATTTTAATGGGCGAGATAGAGCCTGACGAGGGTTCTTATAAATGGGGTGTTACGACCTCACAGGCGTATTTTCCTAAAGACCCGACGAATGAATTTAACAATGACTATACCATTGCAGATTGGCTGATGGGCTATTCACCAGTGGATGATATCACTTATGTGCGGGGATTCCTTGGACGTATGCTTTTTGCGGGCGAGGATGGCGTGAAAAAAGTGAAAGTGCTTTCCGGTGGTGAGAAAGTGCGCTGTCTTTTAAGTAAAATGATGATTAGCGGTGCAAACTGCCTAATTCTTGACGAACCAACCAATCATTTGGATATGGAATCCATTACTGCGCTTAACAACGGACTGATTAAGTTCCCGGGCGTGGCGATTTTTGCCTGCCATGATCATCAGTTTGTAGAAACCACAGCAAACCGTATTATGGAAATCCTTCCCAATGGTACATTAATTGATAAGGTAACCACGTATGACGAGTATCTGGCAAGCGATGAAATGGCAAGAAAAAGAACGGTATACACTGCAGAAGCTGAGGATGAAAGCGGCGAGGAGTAAGAGTGCTGTAGGCATAAGATCAAAAAAGGCAGATGAAAAGTCTGCCTTTTTTATGCACACGGGCACACAAAGGAAACATGTCAGCAGAAGCTGACGGGTGCCCGGCGCGCGCGCGAGGGGAAAGGCTTTTCCCCTACTCGATTGCGTAGCCCTATGTTGAGGAAATAGGGGCTGAATCGGCGCATGGAGGGGGCGTGGAGTAAGGAATCTTGCAGCAAATCCGTGATAGGAATTATGAGGAAGTGTTGATAGATGACGGCATGAAGACAATACGCCGTTATGCTGTCGCTTGTCACGAGAAGTGCTGTAAAGGAATCGCAGTGTCTGCAAAAACTGACAGAGGGGAGCAAGTTTGAAAGGAAACTTTCAAGTATTGATTGGTATGCGTGCTAAAGCACGCAGGGGGTATAGAAATGGATAAAGAACGAATTGATTTACACGTACATTCTAACCGTTCGGATGGAACACTTTCGCCTGCCGAATTGGTAGATTATGCTTTACAAAAAGGTTTAAAAGCAATTGCATTGACCGATCACGATACGGTGGACGGTTTGGATGAAATAATGGCGTATGCAAAGGATAAGCCGCTGGAAGTAATTCCGGGCATTGAGTATTCAACGGAATACCACAAACGGGATGTGCATATCGTGGGGCTTTTTATAGATTATAAAGCACCTGTTTTTACAGAATATCTGGAACGGTTCCAACAGTCGCGGGTAAACCGAAATTATAAACTTTGTGCTAATCTGCAAAGGGCGGGAATGGACATTACGTATGAAGCACTGCTGGAAGCCTTTCCAGATTCGGTGATTACGCGTGCGCACTATGCTGCATTTTTGTTAGAAAAAGGTTATGTAAATAGCCGCAATGAGGCGTTTGACCGATATCTGGGCGATCATACGCCGTATTTTGTGCACAGGGAGAAGATTACGCCGCAGGAGGTGATTGCGGTCACAAAGAAAGCAGGCGGCATTCCGATTTTGGCGCATCCGACGCTGTATAAACTGGGACGGGAGCAGCTTGAACAGCTTGTTTCTACGTTAAAAGATGTCGGTTTAATGGGGATTGAAACAATGTACAGCACCTATAATTCGGCAGAGGAGCGCAGAATCAAAGAACTTGCAAAAAAGTATTACCTTTTGGAAAGCGGCGGATCGGACTTTCACGGGGAAAACAAGCCGGGGCTGGAACTAGGGACTGGATATGGGAAGTTGGCAGTTGGCGCAGAGCTGCTGGAGAATATGAAAAAAGCATTGACCACAAAAATTCTTTTTACGGATTTAGACGGAACCTTGCTTTCCGATGCAAAAAAAGATATTTCTGCGGTTAGACGTGACAAGATACTGGAGATGCTTGGCGCAGGTCATCATTTCGTGTTGGCAAGCGGGCGCTCGCTAAATAGTATTCTTGGCGTATTGGAGGAATTAAATATTTTGGAGGCACTTGCTAAACTGCAAAAGAAGCAGCAGACAGGCGGCGTTTATGCGGCAGCTTTTAACGGAGCGCAATTGTATGACTGTATCGCGAAAAAGCCGATTGCACAGTATATGGTGTCGATCCCAACTGCACAGTGGCTTTTTGATATGGCAGCAGCACGTGGTATGTATATTCAAACTTATATGGATAAAAAGCTTGTCAGTATTGCAGACGGAAAGGAACTGGAATTTTACAAAAAACTTATCCCAATGGAGCATGAAATTACGCAGCGGTTAGAGAATGTGTTGGATCATGCGCCGTTTAAACTGCTTGCAATTGACTTGGAGGACAGGGCAAGGCTGGAAGCCTTTCGGGAAACAGTGCAAGCAGCAGAGGAATCCAGCAATATAATCTGTGCCTTTTCCAATCCGATGTATTTGGAGTTTTATGACAAGCGGGCAGGAAAAGGAAATGCGTTGGTAAACTTATGTAATGCGTTGCATGTTCTTGAAAAGAATGCGATTGCAGCAGGCGATGAGGAGAATGATTGTTCGATGATAGAAGCGGCAGGAATCGGCGTGGCAATGGCAAATGCAGTGCCGCTTTTAAAGGAGCGCGCGGATTATATTACCGAGAAAGATAATAATCATGACGGGATTGTGGAAGTAATCGAACGGTTTATTTTATAGATGTAACAATGTTGATTCCCACAACTTTGGCGTGGGTATAAAAAGTAACTTATAGAACACATATGCTAGAAATATCACAATATTTTAATAGACAATTACCGTGTGAAATTGTATACTACTTTTATAGAAATGATCGTTTTTAGCAATACTATTTATGGAGAAGGGAAAGGAAACAGGAATGAGCAATAAGAAAATGGCTTTTGCGCAGCAGTTGGAGCAGAACAGCAAAAATTATTATCCCAAAGATTTATTTGATCTTGACGCAGCGGGGGATATGCTGACAGAACTAAAAAACAGCTTTGGGCTGGATACCATAATGACGGACAGGCATGGCAGCATTATTATGGTTAAAGGGGATTTCGGCGATTTTCAGCCGGATGTGGTGAATCGGCCGGGAAATAAAATCAGGGTAAACGGCAGGACAGTCTGTCATATTTATGCAAAATACGACAACGTGGCGCAGGAGAATATAGCAGCAGTAAACAGGCTGTTTGGCGCTTATATGCAGACAATAGAGGGCTTTAGCGAGAAATCTTTCTTGGCGAGTGAACAGGCATTGTACATAGACGAGCTGGAGCAGCAGGCTGAAAAGGAAGCTGATCAGGCGAAATATTCCGTTCAGACAGATCCGTTGACGGGATTACTGAATCGTAATTATTTTATCAGCCATATGAAGCAGCTTGCGGAGCGGGAAGTTGTTCCGACAGCAGCGATCTGTGTAAATATCAACGACTGGCGTTTTGTGGATAATAACTACGGCGAGGAGGAAAGCGACCGTTTAATTGTTGCGGTGGCGAAGATTTTAACAGATAAAGCAGAAGAATGCGGTTTTGAGAATGTGGTAATTGGCAGAGTTGAGGGTGATGTCTTCTATGTGCTGCTTCCTTTGACAGAGGAGGAGGATGCAAAGGCGTACTGTGCGAAAATACAGCAGGCTTGCCTTGACTTTGAAGATGAGAAGCTTGCGCCAAGCATTGCGGTAGGCTGTGTTATGAAAACAAATGTTGAGGAAAACTTTAAAGAGGTGTTTTCCGACGCAGAGTATGTTATGCTGGAAAATAAATTTGAAATAAAAAATGCGCCCGGCTATAGAGAACGGTTGGAAAAAGGGCTGAAAAAGAGTTAATTCTAAAATAATTATTAAGTAGCATAAATTTAGATAATGGAAGAAAACAAGAGTATTTACGAGATAATGGAAGAAAATGTAAAATAAATCGCTCTCAACCTGCTTGCACAACGCTAAAGAAAAATCTATTATATGTTCTGTTAGCACTCAATAGATAAGAGTGCTAATTGAAAACAGCAAAGAAATATTTTTTATAAATTATTGAAGGAGGCTATAAAACATGAAATTAGTACCATTAGGTGACAGAGTTGTATTAAAGCAGTTGGTTGCGGAAGAAACTACGAAGTCAGGGATTGTTTTACCAGGACAGAATAAAGAGAAGCCGCAGCAGGCAGAGGTTGTTGCAGTCGGACCCGGCGGCGTTGTTGACGGCAAGGAAGTAAAGATGGAAGTGAAAGTCGGCGATAATGTTATTTTCTCCAAGTATTCTGGAACAGAAGTAAAGATTGATGAGGAGGAGTACATTATTGTTAAGCAGAATGATATTCTTGCAGTTATCCAGTAATCATAAAAATTTAGGCTACAGCGAATAATAATTTTGGAGGTTTAGTCAACTATGGCAAAGGAAATTAAATATGGGGCAGAGGCTCGCAAGGCATTAGAAATCGGCGTAAACAAATTGGCAGATACAGTAAGTGTTACATTAGGCCCGAAAGGAAGAAATGTTGTATTGGATAAGTCTTTCGGCGCACCGTTAATTGCAAATGACGGTGTTACAATCGCTAAGGAAATCGAGTTGGAAGACGCATTTGAAAATATGGGTGCACAGCTTGTAAAAGAAGTAGCAACAAAGACAAACGATGTAGCAGGCGATGGTACAACAACAGCAACTGTTCTTGCTCAGGCAATGATTAATGAGGGAATGAAGAACCTTGCAGCAGGCGCAAATCCAATTGTACTGAGAAAAGGTATGAAGAAAGCAACGGACTGTGCAGTAGAAGCTATTGCAAATATGAGTTCGAAAGTAAACGGAAAGCAGCATATTGCAAGAGTTGCAGCAATTTCTGCAGGGGATGACGAAGTTGGAAATATGGTAGCGGACGCTATGGAGAAGGTTTCCGGCGACGGCGTTATCACAATCGAGGAGTCAAAGACAATGCAGACCGAGTTGGATTTAGTAGAAGGTATGCAGTTTGACAGAGGATATATTTCCGCATATATGGCAACCGATATGGATAAGATGGAAGCCAATTTGGAAGATCCCTATATCTTGATTACAGATAAGAAAATTTCCAATATTCAGGAGATTCTGCCTGTATTAGAGCAAGTAGTGCAGTCTGGTGCAAAGCTGATGATTATTGCAGAGGATGTTGAGGGTGAAGCACTGACAACATTAATTGTAAATAAACTGCGCGGTACGTTCAATGTAGTAGCAGTTAAAGCTCCGGGCTATGGTGATAGAAGAAAGGCAATGCTTGAGGATATTGCGATTCTGACAGGCGGTCAGGTTATCAGCGAGGAACTCGGTTTAGATTTGAAAGAAACTACATTGGAGCAGTGCGGTCGTGCGAAGTCTGTTAAGGTACAGAAAGAGAACACCATTATCGTTGACGGCGAGGGTGATAAGGCAGCAATCGACGCTAGAATTTCTCAGATTAAGAAACAGATCGAGGAAACAACATCTGATTTCGATAAGGAGAAATTGCAGGAAAGACTTGCAAAACTTGCAGGCGGCGTAGCAGTTATCCGTGTTGGCGCAGCTACAGAAACAGAAATGAAGGAAGCAAAACTTCGTATGGAAGACGCTTTGAATGCAACAAGAGCAGCAGTAGAAGAAGGTATTATTTCTGGTGGTGGTTCCGCTTATGTTCATGCTTCTAAGGAAGTTGCAAAACTTGTGGATTCTCTTGAGGGTGATGAGAAGACGGGTGCAAAGATTGTATTAAAGGCTTTGGAAGCTCCTCTGTATATTATTGTTTCCAATGCAGGTCTTGAGGGCAGCGTAATTGTAAACAAGGTAAAAGAGTCCGAAGTTGGTTTCGGTTTCGATGCTTACAAAGAAACTTATGTCAATATGGTTGAGGCAGGTATCCTTGATCCGGCTAAGGTTACAAGAAGCGCATTGCAGAATGCGTGCAGCGTAGCAAGCACATTGCTGACAACAGAGTCTGTAGTGGCGAATATTAAAGAGGACACACCAGCAATGCCAGCAGGCGGCCCGGGTATGGGCGGTATGATGTAAATAGATTTTGTCATACTAAACGCTGAAAAGACTGACGCTAAGTATAAAAATATGCACACAGCCGCACAAAGGAAAATTGCCGCTTTGCGGCGTGCGGCTGGCGCAACTGGGGCTGTTGCAATAAGCTTTAATTATACAAGATATAGTATGAATCGCAACATAGTGTTAGACTATCTTGTATACATTTGACTTAATGCGACAGCCCCAATATAAAATAGGCAGGTAAGGCAGAAAAATATACGCCTGCAATATTGTTTATGTTTTTTTATGCGTGTGCCGAAGCAGAGGAAATATGCCTTTATATGGGGTATCGGCGGCGTACGAGTAGGGAAAAATTTTCTCTGCTAACTGTATAATTATATAAATTATGGGGCTGTTGCACTAAGAATTGCGTATACAAGATATCATATGAAAGCGTGTTAGATGACAAATATGTTTTCTTGGGTTTAGAATTTTTAGGGCGCAGCTCCTTGTTTTCGTTTGGTAAAAAGGAAGATAAAAAAAATGACAAATAAGGAAATATGGCAGATTGCAATGGAGCAGTCGGCAAATGATTTGAATTGTAATGCAAGTGATTTTCTGGAAATAGAGAATTGTATTGTAATTTCCAAAGCAAACGATTTGTCTAGGAAATATTTGGAACTGCCATTTATCTGCAATCTGGTATCTTATGGAACGAATATTGTGGCGTCTGTTCAGGAAGAATATCAAGAGATTGTAGCAGAGTATATTGGGAAGTATGATTGTGCGCATTGTTTTGAAACGCCCAATATGCATATATTAGACGAAAAACTGCAAAAATATCAAGCAAGGATTTGTTTTATGGCGGAATACTTTCTGCCTGATATTGATTTATTGGAAAAAAAGAAATGTCCTTATCCAACAAAAGTTTTAGAACATCGTGACTTTGGCGATTTGTATACCGATAGCTGGAGCAATGCCTTATGCAAAAAAAGAAAAGAATTGGATGTTTTAGGCGTAGGTGCGTATGATAAAGGACAGTTAATCGGTTTGGCAGCGTGCTCGGCAGACTGTGATTCTATGTGGCAGATTGGGATTGACGTGCTGCCGCAGTACCGCAGGCAGGGCATTGCGTCAGCTTTGACAAGTACTTTGGCAATGGAAATTATAAAAAGAGATAGAGTGCCGTTCTACTGCGCTGCGTGGTCTAATATAAAATCTGTTAGAAACGCAATAAAGTGCGGCTTTCGGCCCGCGTGGGTAGAGCTCACTGCAAAACCGCAGAAGACAGTGGATGAAATGAATGGAGTTTAAAAAAGTATTCAAATATAAGGAACGGTCAATAAATAACGCATCAATTTGACTAGCTAAATGTCCATCTGCGGCATCAGATAATCTTGACGTAGCTCGCTACGCCTGCGATTATCTTCTTTGCAGATGAACCTTGATACGGCATCAAATTAACAAGTTATTTTTTGACAATTCCTTAGTGATAAAATCTCATAGTTTTATACAGATGTTTATTATCAGAATCCAAGCTATCTGGAATGTTTCTATCGGCAGGATATCTGCTTGATTAATTAGTGGCTGATATTATGATAGAACAGATAGAAATGATTTATAAAAAATATTTTTTGATTTGTAACAATTGTTACAGAATTTTTCTTCAAATCCGAATATACTATAATCACAGCAACGAAATAACAGAATAAATAATACAAATGCAAGGGAAAGCGATTCCGAGCAGGGCGCTTTTACAGCAGAGTTTCAATAATAATGATTGTATTTTTAAGGAGGATTTGAATTATGGCAGCAAACAGCGCACAGCAGGTAGATAACTTAGTAAATCTTTTAGATGGGTACACAGAAAAGGGTGGACATCACTTAAATGTTAATGTTTTAAACAGAGATACCTTGTTAGATGCACAGAAGCATCCGGAGAAATATCCACAGCTTACAATCCGCGTATCCGGTTATGCAGTAAACTTTATTAAATTGACACCGGAGCAGCAGGCAGATGTTATCTCAAGAACCTTCCATGAAGGCGTTTAAACAAGAGATTTTATAAAAGAAAACTACAGTGCCGTCCTGAGGGGCGGCACTTTTTGTGTACTGCCTGAGGCAGAGGAAATATGCATTCAGTGTTTCTTTTCGCATCTCAATAACTTATAAACTGATAAAAACTGGCGGTGTAAATTGTAACCATTCAATACGAAAATAACATCATTCACGCAAAAAGCATTGTCGAAATGCAAAATATGCAGTAATATGGTTATAACAAAAGGAAAGGAGGACTAAAATAATGAATGCAATGATTTGGCTGGCGGCAATGATTATATTAATTGTAATCGAAATTGTAACGGTAGGACTTACCACGATATGGTTTGCGATTGGTGCACTGGTGGCAATTTTTGTATCTTCGCTGGGTGGAGGGTGGCTTTTGCAAGTTGCGGTGTTTTTGGCAGTTTCATTTGGAATGTTGGTTTTCACAAGACCTTTTGCCATTAAATACATAAATTCATCTCGCACAAAGACGAATTATGAGGGGATTATTGGCAAAGTGGTACGCATTACAAGGGATGTTAACAATCTAGGTGAGTCAGGAAGCGCCGTTGTAAACGGGCAGGAATGGACAGTCCGCGCCGCAAATAATGATACGGCAATTCCAGCAGGAAGCCTTGCGAAAGTCGTGGATATTAAAGGCGTAAAATTGATTGTAGAAAAATATTATGAAATGGATAATGAAAAATAACGGAATTGACAGACAAAAGGGGGTAAAAATATGTCTACATTCGGATTCTTTTTGGCAGTAGTATTTGTTCTTGTTGTGATTATTGCAAGCTGTGTACGGATTGTACCGCAGGCGTCAGCGTGTGTTATTGAACGGCTTGGTGGATACCACACTACATGGATTGGCGGCGGTGGTCTTCATTTTAAGGCACCTTTTTTAGACCGAATTGCGAAAAAAGTCAATTTAAAGGAGCAGGTGGTAGATTTCCCGCCACAGCCAGTAATTACAAAGGATAATGTAACAATGCAGATAGACACCGTTGTATTTTTTCAGATAACAGATCCTAAAATGTATGCTTACGGCGTTGACAATCCAATTATGGCGATTGAAAAATTGACAGCGACTACGCTCCGAAATATTATCGGAGAGATGGAACTTGATCAGACGTTGACGTCAAGGGAAATTATTAATACCAATATGCGCACGTCGCTGGATGTGGCAACAGATCCTTGGGGAATCAAAGTAAACCGTGTGGAATTAAAAAATATTATTCCGCCGGAAGCAATTCGGAATGCAATGGAGAAACAGATGAAAGCAGAGCGCGAACGGCGCGAGGCAATCTTAAAGGCAGAAGGTGAGAAGAAATCCACAATCCTTGTTGCAGAAGGTCAGAAAGCATCTGCAATTCTGGAAGCCGAGGCAGAAAAACAGGCAGCAATCCTGCGTGCTGAAGCCGAGAAGGAACGCAAAATCCGCGAAGCAGAAGGTCAGGCAGAAGCAATTCGTGTAGTACAGATGGCAAATGCCGAAGGTATCCGTTATCTAAAAGAAGCAGGCGCAGATGAAGCCGTTCTTACAATTAAGAAATTGGAAGCATTTGAAAAAGCAGCAAACGGTACAGCTACAAAGATTATTGTTCCTTCAGAAATTCAAGGCGTTGCAGGTCTTGCAAAATCTGTTGGAGAAATTTTAAAATAAAATGTAAGAGAACGAAATTGCTCTTTTACAAAGTTATTATGCAAGGACGCATTGGAAGGAACTGTTAGAATGATTTGTGACAAGGACGCCATATAAATGTTTCATTATAAAAAAAGAAAATAACGTTCTATGTCAAGATTTTCTGATGCTACAGATGAGCATTTTTGTAAGTCATTGTTATGTAGTAACAGTTCCTAAACAAAAACAGGATTAGGAGGCAGGGGCACAGGCATGACAAAGATAGTAAAGATATTGATACTGGAGGACTGTAAGGATAGTCTGCGAGCGATAGCCGCAATGGTGGAAAAAGTATCAAGCCAAGTGTCCGCCGTACCAGTTGGCAGTCTGGAGGAGGCAAGATGCGCATTGCAAAATGCGCAGCAGCCCTTTCAGGCTTTTTTGCTTGATATTAACTTAAATGCTGCTGATAATAATGATATTTCAGGAATTACATTTGCAGGCGAAATCAGAAGCCAGCGCCAGTATGTTTTTACGCCAATCGTTATGATTACATCCATTGCCAATATGGAACTGAAAGCATATCGCGAACTGCATTGTTACCAATATTTAATAAAACCCTATCAGGAGGACGATATCGCCAAGCTTATAGGGAAGCTGCTGTTTCTTTCACAGTCAGGCGAAACGAGAGAGCCATTTATTTTGGTGAAAAATTCAGGAGTAAATTATAAATTGTTTTGCAAGGATATTCTGTGTATTAAGGCAATTCCAAGAGGCGTTAATGTCGTTATGCGCAAAGAGGAATTAAAAGTACCTTATATGACCATTAAACAGATACTAGAGAAACTCCCTCAAGAAAAATTTGTGCAGGTACATCGAATGTGTGTCGTAAATAAGGATTATATTGATTATATTGATATGGTAAACAGTCTGATAAAGCTGAAAAATGGAGAACTGGTAGAGATAGGGACTACTTATAAAAACGGATTGCGGAAGCTATGTGAAAGATAGCATTGATAATGCAGAAAGTATAGAAAAATATTAGAAATATAATGCAACTTTATGTATTTATTTGATATAATGATTAGCCCGTCAAAAGGGTATTTTTCAAAAGAATAGTACAATATATTGTGGATGGGACAGAAGAAATTTTATATAAATCTGACGGCGTTATTTCCAAAGCAATGTATATTGTTGATGTAGCTTTTGTAATTGCAGTAATTTTGTAGTCAAAAATAAAAGATCGAAGATGCAATAGATTGTTCAAGATTTTATCTAAAGCATTTAGGAACTGTCAATAAATAATGCATCAATTTGACTTGCATAAATATCCGTCTGCGGCATCCGATAATCTTGACATAAGGCATTGCTCTTTATGCCTTTGCCTCCTATACCTGCGATTATCTTCTTTGCAGCTGAACATTTATACGACGTCAAATTTATAAGTTATTTTTGGACAATTTCTTAGCAATTTGTAAAAGTTATATATAAAATAGGAGCAGAAATGATTCACTTTATTTATACATAGAATAAAGGGCAAAAATACAAATTTATAAAGGATTATTTAGAATTATTAAATAAATCTAAATTTATTTTTGAAAAATTCTTGACTTTTTTTGTATCTTGTGGTAATCTAGGAAAAATTTAAAATAGTAATTAAAATATAACGGTAATGCTTTCAATTGAGGAATGCCATAAACGAATAAATACCATAAAATGAACGTTTTCAGGAAAATCTAGTTTTACAGCAGCATACCTAATCATGAATACGGGTATTTATAGAGCAGCATACCTAATAATGAATATGGGTATTTATAGAGCAGCATACCTAATCATGAATACGGGTATTTATAGAGCAGCATACCTAATAATGAATATGGGTATTTATAGAGCAG
>VSNQ01000009.1:0-21069 GCA_009774395.1 Lachnospiraceae bacterium | reverse complement strand
CATACCTAATCATGAATATGGGGTATTTATAGAATCTATAGAATCCCTTGATTTCTCTGATTTTTTGAAAATAGATATACCAAACAAAAAGCGTTATAGTATAATTAAAAAAAACATTGTAAAATAGGAGTTGGAAAAATGTCTTATAATTATAGCGTACTATTTATGTCGATTATTTCAGTGCAGCAGACTTTTTATTTTACGGTCGCAAGTTGAGTTTGGCAGATTGCCAAGAGCGCATGGCCGTAGGATGAAAGGTCTTATTCGGCTATGCGGTAATCGGAAATAAGAGAGAGCCGCAATTGCAGGTATACAAGGTGTATGCAGCAGTGTGGTTCTTTTTTATTTATGCACAGTTCTATGCGGGGTATAGTTCAGCCTAAGACTTTACACTAAGGAACTGTTCAAAAATAACTTTTAATATTGCTTGTCTTTTTCTCCGATAGCACTACTCAAAAATCAGTTACATAGCCCGCTATGCGCCTGATTTTTGAGCAGCACTCTCGAAGAAAAATCCTGCACACTATTTAAAAGTTATTTCTTGACAGTTCCTAAGCTGCAAAGTCTGAGAGAATACGTAGAGGTTGAGATGCATCAAGCCACCACAAAGTGGTTATGCAGGGAAATATGCTACAAAGCATTGCAAGGAAGGTGCAATATATTTTAACGAATAAGGGAGGAACAGGTTATGGAAGTAATTAAGGCAAAGGATTTATCCAAAACGTTTCGGGTAAAGCAAAAAGAAAAGGGCATGAAAGGCAGTATTCAATCTGTGTTTCGTCCGCAGATAGCAGAGGTCAGGGCTGTTGACGGCGTTTCTTTTGCAGTGGAGGAGGGAGAAATTCTCGCTTTTATTGGGCCAAACGGCGCTGGAAAGAGTACGACCATTAAAATGCTGACAGGAATCCTTTATCCTGATGGTGGAATGGTGGAAGTTCTTGGCATTAATCCGACCAAAAAGAGGAAACAGCTTGCCTATGAAATTGGGACGGTATTCGGGCAGAAGGAGCAGCTTTGGACGCATTTAACGCCGTATGACAACTTTCGCTTTTTCGGTGCAATCTATGATATTAAGGATAGGGAAACGGAAGCGCGTATTCAAGAGCTTGCTGAGGTTTTTGAACTTGGGGAATTTCTTAATACGCCAGTGCGCAATCTTTCTTTGGGGCAGCGCATCCGCTGTGAGATTGTGGCGGCATTTATCCATAAACCAAAGATTTTATTTCTGGATGAGCCGACGATTGGGCTGGATCCGGTAGTAAAAGAGAATGTACGTTCACTGATAAAACAAATGAATCGAGAACTGCACACAACTATTTTTCTGACCAGTCATGATATTGGGGATATTGAAAAGCTTTGTAAACGCATTGTAATTGTAAATGCGGGGCAGATTGTTTTAGATGATTCCATGGATCATTTAAAATATCATTATTTAAATAAAAAAGTGGTGGAAATGAAACTACAGGAGAAGACACCGTTGCCTTCGGTACAGGGAATAACAGTTTTAAAGGAGAATGGGTATCGTTTGAAATTGGAGGTAGACACGGCGAAAATTAAGATAAATGAAGCGCTCCGCTATATTGATACAGAGCAGGTAGAGGATATTAATATTTCCAATATTCCGCTGGAAAATATTATAATGGAAATATACAAGTCGGAAGGGAGGGCGCAGGCTGCTTTATGAAAAAATATACAGTTATTTATCGTTCGGTATTGATGGAAAATTTGCAGTATGCCGCGAATATTGCAATGGGATATATTAGTTATTTTATTTTTATCTTTGTATTTATCCAACTTTGGAATTATATGTATGCAGTTCCAGACGAGCGGATTTCGGGTTACACCAAGGAACAGATGATATGGTATTTAATGATAACGGAGATGATATGGTTTAGTGCGCGTTCGGCAACGATAACAAGGCAGGTTTCCATGGATATTCGGGGCGGAAATATCGCTTATTTAATGAACAAGCCTTATCATTATACGCTGTATATTTTGGCAAAATATACTGGGGAATGGAGCATTCAGCTTCCGATGTATGCGTTTTTTGCTACGGTAATGGGAATTGCAATGGTAGGGAAAATACCAGAATTTCATTGGATAACGCTTTTGGCGGCAGTGCCTTGTATTGTGCTTGGTATTATGATTAATGCGGTTTTTAAGCTGTGTATTAGTTTGCTGTCTTTTTGGATAGAAGATTCCAACCCATTTCAATGGCTGTATGACAAAGTAATTTTAGTGGTCGGAACGATTTTTCCGATAGAAATATTTCCTGCCGTATTGCAGCCATTCTTAAAATTAACACCGATTTATACGGTTTGTTATGGGCCGGCAAAGCTGATTGTAGATTTTAGTATGGGAAAATATATCGAGATTTTGCTGGCGCAGGTGTTGTATCTGGCAGTTGGAGGGGGTATTATGTTTTTTATTTATGCAAAGGGGGTAAAGAAACTGTATGTTAATGGTGGTTAAAAATCAATTGAGGGTGTGCCTGCTTTCCTTAAAATACAATATTATGCGGGAGATGCTGAATAAGGTTACCTTTTTGACGAATATCGGTTTTATGATGCTGAACAACGCGGCATTTATTGTGCAATGGATTATTTTGCTGCGTCTAAAGACGGATATTGGAGGGTATACATTGCGGGAAATTATGCTGTTGTGGGGGCTTGCAGCAAGTACCTTTGGGCTGGCACGGATTTTTTTTGCAAGAGCATTCGCATTGCCGGAACTGATAATCAGTGGCAAACTGGATTCGTATTTGGTCGTGCCCAAAAATGTGCTGCTTAGTGTGATTACTTCCGCTACAAATACTTCCGCAATTGGAGATTTATTGTATGGGCTTGTTGTTCTTTGTATATTCTGCTTTAGTGTAGAGCGGTTTTTTCTCTTTCTGTTATTTACAGTAACCGGAGGCGTAATTATAACGGCATTTGCGCTGCTTATGGGGAGTTTAACATTCTGGTTTGTACGCGCGGATGCGTTTGGGTATCATATGGTAAACTGCATTATTAGCTTTGCGACTTATCCGGACGGGATTTTTCAAGGGATAATAAAAGTGCTGCTTTACAATGTAATTCCGGTGGGAATGGCGGTTTATCAGCCAGTGCATATGATGATACAGTTTAATGTTGGCGGACTGCTGGCAGTGCTTGGATATGCGGCAGCAATTACAGCGGTGGCGGTGTTTGTGTTTTATCGGGGGCTGCGTAGATATACTTCGGGGAATTTGATGGAGGCACGGATGTGATAACAGCAAAACTATTTGAAAATGGGAGGAGTCAGGCAGTCAGACTTCCAAAAGAGTGCCAGTTTTGTGGTGATAGATAATGGTAACAGACGCAGAACAAAATTCTGGGGATAATGTTTAATTTTTATAACTTATCCCAGAATTTGGTTGTCCTAAATGAAAGATAAGAGTTATTTCTTTTCAGGAGGATAGAAAACGAGCAGATCTTCTATCTTGCATTCCAGTACGGTACAGAGCTTGCAGAGGACAAAAACATCTAAGCGGGTAATATTGTTGGTGCAATAATTGTCAATCTGTTTCCAATTCATTTCCGCCTTGTGTGATAGCTTGTTTTTGCTGAATCCCTTTTCCTTTAATAGTTCATTCAGCCGAATTTCCATATGTCCATAATGATCTTCCACTTCGTCACCTCTAATATTCGTATTCTTTATGATTTTAAACGTTATAATTCTATATTTGTATTCCCAGTCAAGTTTGGTTAACGTGTTAGGAATTGAATAGTTTCTTATTTTCTGTCGAAAATTGTAAATGTTTTTTCCTTGCAAATTTATTTTATACTTGTTATAGTAAAAATATAATCTTAAAGAAGTATTATAATACTTTATGCAGAAACATAAGTTTGATAATGGGGGATGCGTATGGATAATTTTAAGGATATGTTTTTTGAACTGCTTAATAATACTGCACGGCGAAACAATTTGCCGTGCAGTTGCGCCATCTAACTATTAAAACTTCCGTCCCATATAGGCATATCTGTAATATATGCCTTATTTACAGCAGGAACATAATATACGCCATAAAGTTTTATTCCGTTATCTTTTTTCATGTCAGGCAGTTCAACATAGAACCGATAATAGGGCATATAGTATTTTTCGTGCTTACTTGTCCGATATACAAGCTCTCTTTTCGCAATGTAATTTTCTCCGGGCATTTCATAGGGGACAGTGGTAATATAATTCCCGTTAAGCAAAAGTTCCTTTGCTTCTTTGGCAGAGATAATGGGATAATCCGCAACTTTTTTAGACAAATCTGGTTGGAAAATTCGTGCCATATATAGATCGCCATTTTCGTCACAATAAAACGCTGTCCGATTGAAATTGTAATTGAGAATTAGATCCGTTAGATTATTAGCTGCATTATAAAATTCAATCTTATAACTTTGCTGCAGATCAATATCATAATCGCCGCCATAAATATTGATCTGGGGATTATCCATTCCTAATAAATCTTTATACGTTTCTTTCAAATATTCGGCAACAGAAGCAATATCATCATAGGACGAATCGTAAGAAAACACATAGCCGTCAGGAAGTGTCACTGCTGGATCAAAGGTGATTTTCGCGGTTAGAGAAGCATCTACTTCAATTTCTATGCCATTTTTTTCCGCAATCACTGCTGTCGGATTGAAATAACCATCTGGAATATCACCGTTGGTCTTTTCCAATACAGCAGCTTGTTCTTCCGCGCTTGGTGTATTATCAGAAATAGGGAGATTGACTGTATCCATACCAAGACGATTTGCAACTTCAAGTAAATAAGTTTTCATTATTGTAAAGTCTGCGCCATGTTCGATGAAGTTCTCATCATAAGATAGTGGGTTTTGATAAACGGGTAAGGTGGATATTTCCATATTCTCGTTCCAAGGATTTGCATTGACTAATTCAGATATTTCATAAGCCATATATCCCTCAAATCCCATTGCTTCATTTGAGGTTTCTGAAATGGAAAGCATAGGAAGTTTGGGCAGTTCTTCCGTAAAATTGCTTTTTGGAATGAACTGTGTAACAGAAAATATGACGAAAGCAAGGAAAGCAGCCGCAGCGCTCCACTTGATCCAAATATTTTTTTTCTTTGTTTTTGCGTCGTTGACTGCACCATAGATAAGATTGTCGTCAATTTTTCCAATCGCATTCAGAAGTTTTTCGGTTTTCATAAAGTGATGCCCTCCTGTTCAAGGTAAATTTTTAATTCGTTGCGCATACGAAAAAGCAAAGATGCAGCCTTGCTTTCACTTATGTTGTAGTTTTTAGCAATATCTCGTATTGGGTAGAGAAACCAATAACGGCTGATAAAGATATTACGTTTTTGTTCGGGCTGTTCCCACAAAAACTGGTTGATGGATTTTACCAAGATTTTTTCCTCAACGATCTGTTCCACACTTGTTTCTGAAGGAATACAATCTTCTAATTCCGACAACACAAGTTCCGTTTGCCCAAGTCTGCGTTTTCTAGCGTTATACTGTTTAAAGCGGTTGAGCGATAAGTTGCGCGTGATTTTACCCAAGTAGGTGGACAAATGTTCTGGACGTCGTGGCGGCATGGATTTCCATGCCCCTAAATAGGTATCATTGACACATTCCTCTGCGTCCTCCTTGCAATGTAAAATATTGTAGGAAATCGCATGACAATATTTGCCGTATTTTTTGGCAGTTGCAGATATGGCATTTTCTTTCCGCTCCCAATATAGGTTAATAATTTCATGGTCTTCCATGGTAGTCTCCTTTCCTGTTCTGTAAGGAACTGTAGAAAAAGAACGAAAAATAGGTAACCGTTCAGCCTTTGGATTCCTGTTACAGGCATCAAGCCATGAAAAACCACTTCGTGAAAACCACTTCGTGAAAACCACTTCGTGAAAACCACTTCGTGGTGGCTTGATGCATCTCTGCCACTATGCTGTTTCACGGGGCTGTCGCATTAAGGAAGATCTATACAAGATATTATAACAACGTGCTGCGTTTAACACTATATCTTGTATAATCAAGGCTTATTGCGACAGCCTCTAGGCTGAACTGTTACAAAAATAGTTTCGTAGGATTTTTTACAGTACTTAAAGACCTTCAATTATATACACAACATAATCTGCCGTTCATTGCATGAAAAACGAAAATTTTTGTGTTGTTACTTTTATTATTTCACAATTTCCCATAAAATGGGAGGTTTTTTACTTCAAATTTTTAAGCGTTACTGTTGAGGACATAGGTTGTGGAGATAGCATTGCTAAAAAATTCAATTATATTCATATCAAATCATATTAGTGTCTTGATAAAGAGATAAAAATATAAAGATAAGTATTCAGCGATTTCAAAAATAGTGTTGGAGCGTTTTAGATATTCTACAGATGAAGTCTTAAATTTATATAAATTGTTTGTGGAAGAAATTATTGATCGTTACGCAAATGAAACCGCATTAGTTAGCCTGCTTATTCCTACATCAATAATGTCTGATAAGACATGTATGAAATTGAGAACACATATGCTTAAGGATAACAAATTGATTTCGGTGAAAGTAATCGGAGAAGACAGCGGCTATATAGATGCACAACAGGCATTGAGTGCAATCCTTTTACAAAAAGGCAGTAAAATAGATAAAGTAGCTGTTATCAAAGATTATTGCAATAACCCAGAAGATATTGCGGAAGTTGCAGTGAAAGATATTTTGAACGAAAACACTGGAAATGCGATTGCTGCTGTTTCTTCAAAGGAATATCAAGTTCTGAGAACGTTAAGGCAGTTTCCGGTTGTTAAGGAACTTCCCTTTGTGGTCAATTTAAGAGGAGAACTGGATTTAACAGCAGATAAACATAGTATTGTTAATACCAATACAGGTTATTTGTTGATAAGGGGAAGAAATATTAATTATTACAATTTGCTTACTGCGTCGCAAAATGAATTTATAGCAGATGAATTTGTTAATACAACAAAAAAGGGATGTTACATTGAACAAGAAAGAATTGTATGTTAGCAAATTGCGAATATGAATAAGGAAAGGCGCGTAACTTTTGCTTTGTGCCCCAAGAATTATGTATTGGGAAATTCGTGCAATTTTATATCCGTGAGAGAAAATCCATATGGAATTGATATATACACTCTATTAGGTTTGTTCAATACCAAGATAATAAATTGGTTGTTTAAATTAACCAGCAGCAATAATTATGTCAATAATTATGAAATTGACTGTTTTCCGATTCCGGTAAAAGCACCAGAACTAAAGAAAATATCATTACTTGCAAAATCGTTCTTGGATAAGCAGAATGATGCAATCCTTGAGGAGATAGAGCAATTAGCATATAAAGCGTATGGAATTTCAATATCCAAAGCAGAACAGGAAATGGAACTTATGTGCATCCTGTTCATGAAAGAGTATTAACAGTAAGAGAGGCTGCAAGATTTCAAGCGTTTAAGGATGATTATTACTTCTTTGGTAATAAAACGCAGCATTTAAAACAGGTGGGCAAGGCAGTGCCTACGCTATTGGCATATCAGATAGCACGTGAAATAAAGAAGAAAACGGGGTGTTTTAAGTCCATTGATTTATTTTGCGGTGCGGGTGGTATGACAGAAGGATTTAAGATGGCAGGCATTCAGTCATTGTTAAGCAACGATATTGAAGAAAGTGCTTGTATTACTTTAAAGATAAATAATCCTCAAATTAAAGTGTTGTGCGGAGATATAACCAAAGAAGAAACGAAAAATGCCATTGAAAAGGCTGCACTGGACGGAGGAGCAGATATTATATGTGGAGAACCTCCTTGTCAAGGATTTTCAATGGCAGGTTTTAGATCAGAGGATGACCCAAGGAATCAATTGTTCCGAGAGTTTGTTGATATAGTTAAGAGAGTAAGTCCTAAAGTTATTGTATTTGAAAATGTTGAAGGGTTGTTGAGTTACCAAGGTGGAAAAACATACCGTGAAATACACACACTCTTTACGGAACTCGGTTACAATACAGAAGGCAGGATTTTGATGGCAAGTGATTATGCCGTTCCTCAAAAAAGAAAAAGGGTTATTATTATATGCACTCGAAACGATATGGATATATCTCCTGGAGAATTGTTCCCAACACCAATAACAGTTGATGAATCATGCCAAGTTACTGCAAGGGAAACGATAGCGGATTTGGAAAACGTTCCTTGTGATGATACCGCAAAATATGTTGATTATGATGAATCGGATATACTTGAGTTTTTCAAGGGCAAAATAACATATGAAGAATATGTAAATCTAAAAACTCCAGATGAACGGATTATTCTTTTCTCTATTGTTTCAATAAGGCTAATTACAAGTCGCTTGTTTTTAACCAAAGAAGCATCCGATTCAATGCGGGAACAGATAGATTTAAGGGTTGCAATTTCAACTGAATTGAGGTTCAATGTGGTCGGCTGATGTGCCATCAAAGAACCTACTGCCCATAAATTGATTCGCTGCGTGGATATTTCCATCACTCCAGTATTCGTAGGCACGTCTGTCTTTGGTATAGGATTTAAGGTTTTCTTTTGAACGTCCTTTATCCTGTGTGGCTCTACAACAACGGTTATATGTATGGAAACCATCATATCGATCAGGGAAATTCGACATTGCTCCCGGACCCAGGCATTTTTTATCACCTTTACGGCAAGCATATTCTATTGCATCTATAATTTCATCTTTTTTAGAAACGCGTGCATCTAAATCTAAGTCCCCCTTGCTAATCAAGAAAGCAGCGATATCATTCTTGCGAACACCACGGTTGATGAGTTCGTCCCAGATATCACGGATGTGGTCACAGTCGGAAAAATCTGTATCAAACTTCTTGTTTAAGGATTTGAGGAAATTTGCATTTGGGTAGTGATAATAAAGGGACATTTCTTTGCCACAAATTTGGCATACTTTCCATTTGGTTGGGTGGATTTCAAGCATAACATCGGCATACATACCCGGGTAGGTTTCGTGTCTTGCTACAAAGCCTAGTTCCTGTGCCTTATTAATGCACGGATATTCTATAAAATACTAAATAACACAAATGTAGGAACTGTGTTACTTTTCACACCCACGCCAAAGTAGTGGGAATTATGCGCCAAAATGCTTGCACTTTAGCATTTTGTGTGCATCAATTGTAACGGAACTGCGGTTACCGTTCACTCAGGACTTAGCATTCACTGCTAAGGAATTGTCCCAAAATAACTTACCATATCCCTTGTCTTTTTCTGCGCTATCAAATTTCTCAAGCAATTACTAAAAAATCAGTTATATAGCCCACTATGCGCCCGATTTTTTAGCGGCGCTATCAAAGGAAAATCCTGCGGACTATCCGTGACAATAAAAGCCAAAGACGGCAGCGGATTTACAGGCGAAATAACAAAAAAGTGCATCGCTTATGAAGCGATACAAGTGTCCGGCGTGTAAGTAGAGAACCCCATGAATAGCGAAGAAGGACGATTCCCTACTCGATTGTGCCAAGTTGTGTAAGGGAGATATTTTCGTGGAAAATTTGATTAAAAGATTAAAAATAACTAAAATTACTTAATAAATGTGATAAATATATGAAAAAATTAGAAAAAGATTAGCTAAAAAATCAATTTTCAGCAAATGAAATAAATGTTATATTTTAAGAACATACACAATATTGTGCTTTTGTGCATCTTCTGCAAAATTTAGAAAATAAATTTATGTAAAATGACGACAGCACAGTAAGGTGTATTAGTAGGATATTGGTGGATTTCAGAAAGGAGAGAAAAGATGGCGCTGGGAAGATTTAAGAGGACAATTAAGAGAAGCCTGTCCATAGTGATGGCAGCAGCATTAATCGCAACTTCCATTCCTCAGCTTTCGGCTTCGGCTACAGCGCAGGAGCTTGGCAACGCCAATCCGGAATTTGAGGAGCAGGTTTTGGAAAATTCTGAGGGGGAAACAGATTCAGAAAAATCAAAACCAGAAGAATCGGAACAGGAATCCGATAAAGAAACCAATTCGGAACAACCAACAGAAGAAACATCCAAAGAAAAAGAATCAGATGAAAGTACTACTATAGCAAAAGAAGAAACATCTAAAGAGAGAGAATCAGAAGAATATACTGCAACAAAAGATAGTACGAAGGAGGAGAATAAAAGCGATAAGGAAACAGAATCAGAAAGTGATACTGTGAAAGAAACATCCGAAGAGAAGCGTGAGAACGAGGAAACTAAGGAAGATACAACCAAAACAGTGGAATTTGAAGAAGATACAACGGATGTGGATGAATATGAAAAGGACAAGAATGGGGATAAAGTTACTGATAATAAAGAGGAGAACAAAGACAATAGGGAAGAAAATACAGAAGGTAAGATTATTTATCAAAATAATTTTGATGATTTAGAGGAATTGAAAGATTTTACTTTATCTGAATTAGAAGCAGGAAATAAGGCAATAGAATTTTCTGTTAATCTATCCAATGAAACAGAGTGGGCAAATATTTTTCAAGCAAGTTTGCCTCTTTCTCCAAGCTATGACGAGGCAATTAAGGAAAAATTAACATTAAGTTATGATGTATACTTTCCAGATGGTGTAAGTGATATTGGAACTGTGAAGGCGAAAGCAGTTTTTAAGCTGGGGGATACGTATACGTGGACGGAAGGTTCGGAATTAATACCATTTACGGCAAATGACTTTATAGATGAGATAAATGGATATAAAAAAATTCACATTTCTATTGACGTAACTGGTGGAAAAGATTGGGAAATAAAAGACATAACTTCGATAAAGGAGGTAGTGCCTTGTCTTGCAGGAGATGTCAGTACATATTCAGGTAAATTGTATCTTGACAATGTTGTATTATCTGACACTTCTACGCAAATAGAAGATCCAATTAATCCCGATGAACCAACAGTAAAACAAGAAACAATTTACGAGAATAATTTTGATAACGAAACAGATATTAACAGTGTTGTAGACGGTGCAGAAAAATCGGGTGCATCCCTTGTAGAATTAAGGTCTGGAAATAAAGCAATTAAGTATTCTATAGATTTATCAAATTCAACAGGCTGGGAAAATATTTTCCAAGCACAGATTAATTTGCCAACAGAATACACAAAAACAATTACTGATAAGTTGATTATGAGTTATGATGTGTATTTTCCGTCCTCAAGTGTTAGCGATAGTGATACATTTGGTACAGTTAAGGCGCAAGGTGTGTTAAAAAGCGGAGAAAGTTGGACATGGATTAATGAAACTGCGTGTCCGCCGTTTACTTATTCTGATCTAACAGAAGATAATGCTCTTCCAGACTATAAAAAACTCCATATAGAATTGGATATGAAAAACTTTAAAATTGGTGAAGAAAATGCCACACTTGCAGATATTATCCCAATGAAAGCAGTTATTCCATGCTTGGCAGGAGATACCAGCAGATATAACGGTGACGTATATCTTGACAATTTAAAAGTAGTTGCAGTAAATAAAGCGGATGAGAAACCAGTAAATCCTGCTAAGGACGACGTAGTTATAGATCTAGACGCATCAGCATGGGAAGTGATAAATGGTTATCAATATACAGGAAATAGTACAATAGAGAACCAAACCATAGATAACAAAAAAATGCTTACAGCAGCCGTAGACTACAGTGCAAACACTTCTTACGACTGGAGCGAAGCAAAATTCAAATACACACATCCAGAAACCGTAATATTTGAAGGCAGTTATAATGCTTTTACAGCAGATATATATTACAAGCCAGCAAATAAAAAACAGGGTAATCTTGCAGTAAAGATATCCAGCGGCTGCCTTCAAAATGAGAAAGGCATAGATGCAGAACTTCCCAAAGGCGAAGCAGTAACAGGAATCCCAGAACTAGAGGGATATTATAAATCGCAATTGGAGTTAATCATCGAAACAAAGAAAAGTGCTTCCTTTTCCGACTTAGAGCTCGGAATGGTTGGCAAAAATACAGATTTTCAAGGCGATATCTATTTCGACAATATGAAATTCACAAATATCGAAGTCGAAGATATCTACGTAGATGCAACCGTAGAAGTCCAAAAAGGCGATGGCGTTACTGTATCAGCCGATGGAAAAAGCATTACAACAGCAAGCGGTCAGTCCGTTTCCATTGCCAGTGAAGTTTCGCTGGTAGATCCAAATGCAAATGAAGCAACCAAAAACTTATATGCATACTTAAAAGCTATTGGCGAATCGGACAGCGTTATCTTTGGGCATCAGAATGACACACACCACAAAGCAGGAAGTAAAGCCGAAGGGTTTTCAAACTCTGATACAAAGGATGTAACCGGAAGTATTGCAGGTGTTATCGGCATTGATGTACTGTCACTAACAGGCGATGAGGCTTCTGAATGGAATACGCCAGAAGCGGATCGAATCCAAAAAGTTGCAGAAATTACCAAAGAAGCGGCAGCAGAGGGGGCGCTGATTACACTTTCTGCGCATATGCCGAACTTTGATGTGATTGATCAAAGAGTGAAGGCATTTGAAAAAAATGGCAAAACAGGCAATAAAAGTGATACGCTTGGCTATTGGGAAGTAGGTGGGGAAAAACAATATAATTTCTCAGGATATACACCGGGTACCTTATCAGGAAACGTTGTTGCAAGAATTATGCCGGGGCAGGATTTGAATTATCTTTTTACAGATTATCTTGATTTAATCGCAGATTATGCGAAAGCTGTAGAAGGTGATGGAATTACAATATTGTTCCGTCCATTCCATGAGAATACGGGAAGCTGGTTCTGGTGGGGTGCAGCGTTATGTGACCAAGAAGCGTATATTAATCTGTTTCGTTATACCGTGGATTATATAAAAGAAAAAGATGTACACAATATCCTTTATGTATATGGGCCGGGTAGCGAAGCCAATAATGCAGAAGAATATGCACAGCGCTATCCGGGTGATGCCTATGTGGATATGATTGGATATGACTTGTATCATTCGAGTCCAACAAAGGATAATGAAGCGAAGTATCTTGCGGATATCAGCAAACAAAACAGTATTTTAAAAGAATTTGCTACCAAACATCAGAAACTTTATGCGATTACAGAAACGGGTGTAGCAAACGGCAAAACAGCATTATTACCTTCTGGAAATGAAGTAAAAGACTGGTATATGCAGTTACTCAATCAAATCAGCGAGGAAGGCGTCTGCTATTTCTTAACATGGGCAAACTTTAGTGATACGACGTTCTATTTGCCATTTGTAACAAAGAAAAATGCGGATGGCACACTGCACGGACATGAAACGCTGGATGATTTTATCAATTTTTATAATGATAACAGAAGTATCTTTGCAACGGATATGAACGGCGGGCATAAGCAAATTAATGGCGTTACCAATACAAATAAAGGCGACAGCATATCCGGTTATTTTACAACACCGTTGTCAGGTGACAGAATTTTAAAGAAGGAACAGGGAACAGGCACAAAGATTGCTGTGAAATTAACAGGCGTGAAAAATGATGCTTCCAATGTAAAGTTTGTATTCAGTTCTGATTTTGGCAAAGAAACGATTACAGCTTCTTATGTTGAAAAGACAGCGCTTTGGGAAGCAATGTTAGAAGACAGCGTATTGGAAAAACTCGGCGAAAGTATTGGAAAAATTACGTTGGTTGTGGGAGAATCAGAAATTGCTGCAATCACGGCAATCTTTAATCTTGCTGAAGCAGAGCAGGACGATATGGCGCCAGATGATTTTGAAAGCTATGGAGGCAGCAAGGAGTTGCTTAACCGTGCGTGGGCAACCAATAAAGACACAGGCAGTGAGATTGCTTTTCTTTTAACAAAAGATAAGGATAAAGTGTTTGGCGGAAACTATGCATTGCAGATTGATGTGACATTGCAAAACGGCAATGCATGGGCAGGTGCAACAAAGAATTTTGCGGCAGATTGGAGCAATGGCAATGCACTGGAATTTTATACAATACCAGAGAAGTATGGACAGAAAGTGGTTGTACAGGTAACAAGTGATGGCGTAATCTATGAAGCATATTTACAGGAATTTGAAGCATATACAAAGTATGCCGAAACAGATACACCAGTTAAAGTGAGTATTCCATTTAGCTGCTTTAAGGATAGGGATAATAAGGGCGTGGCATTTAACCCAAAAAAGATTGAGAGTATTGGGCTTTGGTGCAATGCAATTGCAAAAGATGGTGTAACATTTCCATTAGAAACAACGCTCTACTATGATGAATTTAAGGTTGTGAAAACGGATAAAACAGAAGTTTTGATCGTGGAGGCGGTAATACCGGATAATCCAGACAATCCGGATAACCCGGACAATCCAGATAACCCAGATAATCCAGATACTCCGTCTGTTAGTGCAGGAATAATCTATAGTAACAACTTTGATCAAGAAACAGACATTAACAATATCTTAGACGGTGCAGAAAAATCAGGTGCAACCCTTGCAGAACTTGCGCCCAACAACAAAGCAATTCTGTATCAGGTAGATTTAACAGGGACGACAGAATGGACAAATATATTCCAAGCGCAATTTAACCTAAAAGAACCCTACACCCAAGAAATCACAGACAAAGCCGTTATGAGTTTTGATGTGTATTTTCCAGCAGAAAGTATCAATGAAACCTTTGACACATTATCAGCGCAGGCAGTATTTAAGACAGGTTCTGCCTGGAACTGGACGGCGCAGCAGTCATGGCCTGCCTATACAGCGGAGCAGTTAGAAGATGATGCGGACGTACCCGGATTTAAGAAATTACATATTGAAATAGATATGAATAACTTTAAGATATCGGGCGAAGATGGAGAGATAGCAGCGACGATTGCTGATATTACGCCGATTATGGCAGTAGTTCCATGTCTTGCAGGGAATACGAGCGGCTATAAAGGCGATATCTACCTTGACAATGTAAAGGTAGAGGCATTTAACCGATCGGGTGATGCGCCGGAAATCCCGCCAATCAATGAAAATGGAATGTTTTTAAGCACGGAAGCCGCTACGTGGTCAGTGACAGATGGCTGGGACTATTCCGGAGAGAGCAAAGTTGGGAATATAACAATCCAAGAAGAAAAGCTGTTAGTAACAACAGTGGATTACAGCAAAGACGCTGACAAAGGATGGAGTGAAGCGAAATTTAATTATACGCATCCTAAGGCAATTAGCCCTGTAAGCGGTTACAATGCATTTCAAGCAGATGTTTATTACAAGCCCGCAGATATGACGCAGGGAGGATTTGGAATAAAAATCTTTTGTGAAAGTTTAGGGATTGACAAGGATGCGGCATTGCCAGAAGGTACAGCCGTAGAGAATATCGCAGGGTTAGAGGGATACTATAAATCAACATTTACATTGGATTTTGATATGGTAAATAATGCTTCTTTCTCTGGATTAACATTAGGATTAGTTGGCAAGAATACAAACTTTAAAGGCGATATTTACTTCGGAAATATGCGTTTTATCAAAGGGGAAACGACTGAAATTTACAAGGAAACAACACAAAAGATTCAGAAAGGTGCTGGTATTACCATAGCGGAAGATGGCAGAACAATTACAACAGCAAGTGGTAAAACGGTTTCTGTAGCAAGTGAAATTGCGCTGGTGGATGCCAAGGCAAATGATGCAACGCAGAAGTTGTATGCATACTTAAAAGCGATTGGAGAATCGGACAGCGTGATTTTTGGACATCAAAATGACACGCATCACAAGGCAGGAAGTACAGAAGAGGGCTTTACCAATTCCGATACTAAGGATATTACAGGCAGTATTGCAGGTGTTGTTGGGATTGATACACTTTCTTTAACCGGAAATGAAGCTTCTGCATGGGATACGCCGGAAGCACAGCGGATTCAGTTTGTGGCAGATCTTACCCGATCAGCGGCAGCAGAAGGGGCAGTTATAACGCTCTCCGCACATATGCCAAACTTTGATTTAATTGACCAGAAAGTCAAGGCTTTTGAAGCATCAAATAAGACAGGCAATACAAGCGATACACTTGGCTATTGGGAAGTAAACGGCGAGAAGCAGTATAATTTCTCAGGATACACGCCGGGAACATTAACGGGAAATGTTGTGGCAAGAATTATGCCAGAGCAGGATTTAAACTATCTTTTTACAGATTATCTTGACCTGATTGCAGACTATGCAAAGGCAGTAGAAAAAGACGGTATTACGATTTTATTCCGTCCTTTCCATGAAAATACAGGAAGCTGGTTCTGGTGGGGGGCAGCGCTCTGCGATAAGGAAGCGTATATTAATTTATACCGTTACACGGTGGATTATTTAAAAGAGCAGGGTGTGCATAATTTCCTTTATGTATACGGGCCGGGCAGCGAAGCGGCGAATGCGGTTGAGTATGCACAGCGGTATCCGGGCGATGCATATGTGGATATGATTGGATACGATTTATACCATTCCTACCCAACGAAGGAAAATCAGGCGGGATATTTGGAGAATATCCATAAACAGAACATGATTCTGCAGGAATTTGCCCAGAAGCACAATAAACTTTATGCGATTACAGAAACCGGTGTGGCAAATGGAAGCAATGCGCTGCTAACATCTGGAAATGAGGTTTTGGACTGGTATATGCAGTTACTCAATGAAATCAGTGACGACGGTGTATGCTATTTCCTGACATGGGCAAACTTTAACGATACAACAAGCTTCTATACACCTTTTGTAAAGGAAAAGAGAGAAAACAGCGTTTTGTATGGACATGAGATGCTGGATGAATTTATTCGTTTTTACAATGATGAGAAAAGTGTGTTTGCAACCGATATACACAACGGTTTTGCACAGCTTAACGGAATTACCAATACCACCAAAGAAAACGCAGTTGCAGGTTATATTGTTTCGCCGATATCCGGTGATAAGCTGCTGCCAAGCCAGACCGAAGAAGGGACGCGGATTGCGGCAAAGGTAACAGGCATTGACAAATCAGGCAGTGTTCGGTTTGTTTTAACTTCTGATTTTGATCAAGAAATCTGCAAAGCTTCTTATAATGAAGAAACCAAAATATGGGAGGCAGTACTGCCAGATTATGCATTGGTGAATCTGGGAGAAGGATTAGGAACGATTGTTCTGGTTGTAAATGAACAGGAGATTGCTTCCATCAGCGTTGGCTTTAATATGACCGAAGCAGAACAGAATGATTTGAACCCAGAAGATTTCGAGAGTTATGGCGGAAGCGATGAACTGCTAAACAGTGTTTGGGCAACGAATAAGGCAACCGGCAGCGAGATTGCATTTCGGTTAACACAGGAATCAGAGAAAGTATTCGGCGGAAACTATGGCTTGGAAATGGAAGCAACGTTGGCATCCAGTGACGCTTGGGTTGGTGCTGAGAAGAATTTTACAGCGGATTGGAGCAGCGGCAATGCACTGGAATTTTATACCATTCCTGAAATGCATGGACAAAAAGTCGTTGTTCAGGTAAAGAGCAACGGAGAGGAATTTGAGATTTATCTACAGGAATATCCAGCATATACAAACAATGCAAAAAGTGGGATTCCTGTGAAAGTAACGATTCCGTTTGCTGCTTTTGTGGGACGCGATCACAAAGAGGCTGTATTTGATCCGGCAAAAATTGAAAAACTAGGCTTATGGTGCAATGCCATCGCACAGGAAAATGTAACATTCCCGCTTAAGACAACACTTTATTATGATGAACTTAAAATTGTAAAGCTGGCAAATCCAGAGCAGAAAGAGGTTCTGATTGAAAGCATTGCAAAAGAGGGCGTTTGGATACGTGAAATCGCACCGCAGGAATATACCGGAAAGGCAGTAAAACCGGAAGTCGCAGTATATGATGGTGCAAAGCTTTTAACGCTGAAAAAAGATTACACAATTTCTTATAAAAATAATAAAAACGCAGGCGATCAAGCGAAAGTGATAATCAAAGGAAAAGGCAACTACAGCGAAACCATTGAACAGACATTTAAAATTGCACCAAAAGAAATGGGAAGGCTTACCATTACCTATCCGGAGTATCTTGCTTACAATGGAAAAGAGCAGGCAGTCGCGGTTACTGTAAAAGATGGAAAGAAGAAATTAAGCAGCAAAAAAGATTACAGCGTGGAAATCTTTTATATGGGAAAAGACGACAGTCTGACATCTGTTGCAAAGGCAAAAGACGAAGGGAAATATCAGATAAAAATAACGGGAAAAGGCAATTACAGTGGAGAAGCAGTAGCAATCTGTGAAGTAGTAGACGGCAAAGGCTTATTGTCTAAGGCATCTATTAAACTTCCATCATCCTCACTAAACTATGAAACCGGCAAGGCAGCAGTTTTTGAGGAATCAGCGATTGTTGTGAAGATAGGCGGAAAAGTAGTGCCACAGAAGGAAGCAAACGATATAGTAAATTATACGGTTTCTTATGTCAATAACACAGCGCCGGGCACTGCGACCGTGATAATAACGGCTGGAAAGGACAGCGCTTATGTAGGAAGCTGCCGCAAGGATTTTGCTGTAAAGGGAGCAGCATTTTCATCAAAGACAATTGGATTTACAGAATTTCAAACCAAGCTGCCCTATACAGGCAAGCCTGTTTTCCAGAATCCAGTATTAACCGATAAGGCAACAGGAACAGAACTGAAAAAAGGCGTAGATTACAGAGTCACCTACAAAAATCATGTGAATGCCGGAAAAGCATCCATGCAGTTTACAGGAATTGGCAAATATAGTGGTACTTTTACAAAAACATATACGATTTCTAAAGCTGCAATTACAGAAGATATGCTGACCAGCGACAAACAGATTGAAGTGCTGCAAAACCGTGCAGGTGTACAGCCGGATGTTGCGCTTTTATATAATGGAAAGACGCTGGTGAACGGGCAGGATTATACACTGATTTATAGTAATAATAAGAATATTACAACAGACAGCAAAAAAGCGTATATTACAATTAAGGGAAAAGGCAGCTTTACAGGAACGCTGCGCAATGCTGTGGAAATGGTAATTCTTCCGAAGTCACTCAACAGTGATGATATTACCATTGAAGTGCCGGATATGCAATACAGCAATAAGAAGGCACAATATAACCCCAATCCGATTGTCTATGACAATGGCAAGAAACTGGTGAAGAATAAGGATTACACGGTATCTTATGAGGGCAATACCAAACAGGATATCGGCGAAATCAAAGAAACGGGACATACGGCAAAAATGATTATCACTGCAAAAAGCGCGGATTATTTAGCAGAAGAAACCACAGCAGACGGCACAGAAAATAGTCAGAACCCAAATACAAGAACCGTAGAATTTCGTATTATTGGGAAACTGATAAAAGATGCCAAAGTAACTGTGAAAAACAGCCAATATTTCAGCCAGCAGGGGACAATGCCCAGCAAGTCCGATTTGGATATCACATATAAAGGCACAAAAGTAGAGGAATCAGAATATGAAATTATTTCCTATTCGCAGAATACTAAGAAAGGGAATGCTGTAATGGTACTGCAAGGCGTTGGAACATATGGCGGAACGAAAACCGTGAAATTCAAGATTAATGCCAGAGGAATGCATCAGAATTGGGCAGATGAAATGGCACAGATGTTATCTTCACTGTTTGAGGTATTCTCTTAAGTATATAATTTGATAAATCCATAATTTGATAAAAAGGAACTGTTAAGAAGGCACTTTTCAGATGAATTATTTAATAGTTCCTTCTTATAGCCTAAATTCGGCATTGAATTATAACGAGGGATGCAAACCTTTGTATACGAAGATTAAGAAAAGGGGCTGTCGGAAATGTTTCGTATTTGATTCATACATTGTTAGCAAATACACTTTCCGACAGCCTTTTTATATGCAGCTTTGTGTAGCAGGAATATGCCACAAAAGCGGCGCATGGGTGCAGCTTCCTTCCTTTTATATACCAAAGCTGGGTATAATACCGCGGTGCATCACCATTTTAATATCTAAATTTTTATCAAGAATTACAATATTTGCATATTTATCTGGTGCAATGCTCCCATAGTCTTGATAGATGCCGACTGCTTTAGCTGGATTTACAGCGGCGCATTTTATTGCACTGGCAAGCGGGATTCCCATGCTTTTTACGGCGGTGCGTACACAGTCCATAAGATTCGTGACAGATCCGGCGATTGTGCCATCCTCCAAAACTGCCAGATTTCCATTAACAATAACATTCTGCCCGCCAAGGTCATACTGTCCGTCAGCAAGACCAGTGGCGCGCATACTATCGCTAATCAAAATAATCCGATGATCTCCGAATATTTTAAAAGCAGTACGAACCGCAGCAGGATGAACGTGTATTCCATCACAGATAAGTTCTGCGTTGCATTGTGTGTCATCTGCTGCCGCACCGATAGGACCTGGCGCACGATGGCTGAAAGCCGGCATGGCATTAAATGTATGTGTCAACTGTGAAGCACCGCAGGAAATGGCTTCCTTTGCAGTGTTATAATCTGCGGTGGTATGCGCGATAGAAATATGAAATTGGCTGCTGTTTTCCCGTATAAAATCCATTGCCCCCTCTGTTTCGGGAGCAATTGCCACTGTGCGGATAAGACCGCCCGAAGCATCTTGTAGGCGCTTTAACATTGCAGTATCGGCAGGAATAATATATTTTCCATTCTGTGCGCCTTTTTTGACAGAATTAAGAAAAGGCCCTTCCAGATACAGCCCGCAGAAGTCCGCGGCATTGTCCTCTTTGGATTTATGAAATGTTTTTGCAGCGCGGCAAATCTTTGCTAGATGCTCCTCAGGCAGTGTCATTGTTGTGGGCGTGATAGTGGTTATGCCTTGACGAAGTTCATAGCGTGCGATTGTCCGCAGTGCTTCTATTGTGCCGTCACAGCAGTCGCTTCCCATGCACCCGTGAATATGAATATCTGTTAGTCCGGGAATGACATAGCATTCGGCAGCGTCGGTTACAGTGGTTTCGGCAGAGGGATTGTGAGCAGTTATACGGTGGTAGGCTTCTTCTGATATAATTTTTTCATCGCAGATATAAACCGTGTCAGGAGCGAAGGAACCCTCTTCCCGAAAAACAGCACCATGAATAATTTTTCTTAACAACATTATTTAACCCTTTCTATTTTTAACCCTTTCTATTTTTAACCCTTTCTATTTTTAACCCTTTCTATTTTTAACCCTTTCT
>VSNQ01000089.1:11411-20068 GCA_009774395.1 Lachnospiraceae bacterium | reverse complement strand
TCACCTCATAAGTAGTATACCACATTTAGATAATTTTAGCTACATATAACGCAATTATTTAATGCGTTTACTATAATAAGAAATTTGAAATTAATACTATGTATACAAGATATAGTATAATCGCAGTATGATGTTAGACTATCTTGTATACGTTTTCCTAATTGCGACAGCGCCTGTGTGAAAAGCATCAAAAATATTGCTTTGCATCTTGTAAGTAAATTAGAAAAAAAGATAGTGAAAAGGAAGCTTAAATATGCTATAGTAGATATAGGTTTGTGCATCGGCGATTTATACGCATAAACAATAAATTTTATTACATAGTTTATTACATTGTCCAGAATTATTGATTGGTATGCGTGCAGAGCAGGCAGGGAGGGGAATAAATGAAAAATATTTTAGTAGTAGTGGATATGCAGAAAGACTTTATTGACGGAGCATTAGGAACAAAGGAGGCGCAGGCGATTGTTGCGCCGGCGGTCAATGCCATTCAATCCTTTGACGGAGAAGTGGTATATACCAGAGATACGCATTTTGACAACTATCTTGAAACGCAGGAGGGAAAAAATTTGCCGGTTGTGCACTGCATAAAAGGGAGCGCAGGATGGCAGCTAGACCCAAGAATTGCGGCGCTCTGCACGGATAAAAGCCGGATTTTTGACAAGCCGACATTTGGTTCTATAGATTTAGCGGCATATTTAAAGGAAAATCAGGACTTGGAGCATATTATGCTTTTAGGACTTTGCACAGATATCTGTGTAATTTCAAATGCACTGTTAATTAAAGCCAATCTGCCGGAGGTGTCTTTGTCTGTTCTGGAAAAATGCTGTGCAGGCGTTACACCAGAAAGTCACAAAAACGCACTGGAAGCAATGAAAATGTGTCAAATTGAGATTCTATAAGGATGGGAACTGGTATGAAATTTTCTGGAAAAATAAAATTATCGTTTAACTCGCCGGTAGTAATCGGATTTACACTGATATGCTTTCTGGCATTGGTGCTTGGCTGGATTACACGCGGTTTTACCACCAATGCACTGTTTAGCGTTTACCGTTCGTCACTGCTATCGCCGCTGACGTATGTGCGGCTGTTTGGGCACGTTTTTGGCCATGCGAATTGGGAACATTTTATTGGCAATATTATGCTGCTATTGATCGTAGGGCCGCTTCTGGAAGAAAAATATGGTTCTTCTAACCTAGCATTTGTCATTATTGTAACAGCGCTGGTAACAGGAATCTTTCACTTTATATTTTTTCCGCACGCACAGTTGCTTGGCGCAAGCGGCGTGGTATTTGCGTTTATTCTGCTTTCGCCTTTCACTAGTGTAAAAGAAGGAACGATACCGATTACGCTGGTGCTTGTTGCAGTTTTGTATATCGGTGGACAGATTTATAATGGTATTGTTGTCAATGATAATGTATCACAGTTAACACATATTTTAGGCGGCTGCGTCGGCGCTGGGCTGGGGTATGTGATGCATAAGAGGAAGATGAATCGGTATTAATTTGATTTTCCTTTCTGCACAGGACGGATTGCCCACTTGTGCAATATGGGTTGTGCGTAAATTGCAGAATCTTGTTACAGTTCAGCCTAGGACTTTGCACTATACTGCAAAGCCCGTAAGAAAGCATAGTGACTGAGATGCATCAAGCCATCGCGAAGCGATTTTGTATGGCTTGATGCATTGCAATTTATACTTATGGTCACTAAAATTTGCTCAATCACCCGACTCACGAGCGGAAAGCATTGTGAATATGTGGTAAATTTGACCGCTCGTGAGTATAGCAAGGCTGAATTGTAACAGAATCTTAATGTTTGTCAGTATACTTGCTTTCCTTTTGCAGTACACAACTGCTAATAACGCCAATACCACCCAATATTGCGCAGCATTTTGAAGGAAAAACAATCCCAGCCGCTACCAAACCAGCACCGACAATAAAGTTGCATACCGCAGCCGTTTTCAATGTTTTCTTTTTCGGATTGGGAAGTGCTACGGAAATTCCCAATGTGTTATTTAGCTTTTCGCAAGCTTGATTGACTTCTTTAATCATATAAATCCTCCTAGTTTTCTAAAGAAAAATGCCTGTTTTTCCGCAAAATCTGCTTTTACAGAATTAGAGGTTTCCTTCTAAAATAGAATCTGCTTTTATAAAATCTGCTTTTACGGAATTAGAAAATTTTCCTTCTAAAATAATAGCTGAATACTGTGATTAGCAATAAGTAATGCGCCAACGCCTATGCAAATCCATAGAACCGCGTTGTTCTTTTCTTTCTCGTCATTCTTATTAAAAATATTTCTTTTATAAAGAAAAAGGAAAAGGAATCCTATACCTACAAGACAAATTCCGACAATCAATGATACCATTGAAATAATCTGCATAATTTCCGTACTTGGGACAGGTACAAACTTGGGTATTGGAAATTTCATAATTGTGCCTCCATTTCGGGGTGGATCTGCCTTTTAAAAATCAGCGTTACTTTCTGCGCTATGCCAATAAGGGAATACTGAGAGCTGCCGATACATGGATAAGCAAAACAAGCAGCCAGTTCCCAGCCATTCTTGCCGTAAGAGTTCAGTTTGTCTGACAATGTCTTTTCAGAATGCTCTGTTTCCTTGCTGTCGACGGATATTGTTTTGTACTCAAATTCTATCATTAAAATCCTCCATTCTTTCTATACTTACGAACGATTAGATTTTCCTTTCTGCACAGTACATATTGCTCGCTTATGCAATATGGGCTGTACAGAAATTGGAAAATCTTAACGGTCGTTAGTATAAATATAGCAAATTTGCGCTTCTGCACAAATTTTGTTTTCGTTACACAAAAATCTCTGCCACAAGCTTATCTGCCATAAAATCAAAAACGGCGAAATAATCACAAGTGGCGGAAAGCGTTTCTTTTGCGCTTATTGTTGACAGCAGTGCGCTTAAAATTCCATATGCTTGTGCTTCCTCTATTTTTAGACTTAAGTTTGCAGTATGAATAACTTGTCTAAAAAAATCGAAACTGTCAAGTTTGATTTTCTTTATCATTTCTTCGGGCAGTTTGGCTGCAAAAGATTGAAAATCAGGCGTATTGACATTGTATAAGAATGGTTTACTGTCATATTCCCGAAAAAGCTTTTTCATGGACTGTGCAAATCCTTCTTTTGTCTGGCTGTTCTTGTTTATATCAAGAACCTTTTCGGCTAATCGCCGTTGTATGTTTATGATTGTTTCAAAAAACAAATCTTCTTTTGTTGGGTAAAGCGTATAAAAAGTACCAATAGATATCAATGATCTGTCGCATAAATTTTTAATGCTTGTTTTTTTGTACCCTTGCGTTATCCAGCATTCTTCACATAATTCTTCCAGCTTTTGTCGGATAGCTTTTTTATCTGTGTCCGAAAGGACTGGTTTTGATGGCATAATTTATATCCTCCTTTCATGTGAATTTTATTTGCGAATATTCGTAATTTATATTCGTAAAATAATAATAGCACGGTTAAGAACAATTGTCAAGTTAAAAATTATAGTAAAATTTAGGAATAAAGTCTATTCAAAATAGATATTTTCAAGTATAATAATAGACAATAGATACAACCCATCTCTTTTCGTGTAAGTTTTGACACTGCGATTTTATTAAAGATGGTGTGTTTGTATCTTTTATTTTGAGAAAAAACAGCGGTTACAGCTTGGCAGGGTTGCATTGTAATAAACGCGGTAAATCTTTTTGCCGTGCAGTATATTGTGCGCAAACCCATGCAGAGGAAATATGCTGCTAAGGCGGCGCACGGGTCGCGCGGCGAGTAGGGAAGATGGCTGTTCCTACTCTATTTTAGATCGCTGTGGTAATTTATTTTATAAGAAAGAGGAATCCGAGATAAACCAGACAAAAAAACCAAAGTCCGAAAGAAATAGGAGAGTCTGGGAAAGGCTTTGCAGTCGTGGCAGATGAAGTGCGGATGCTGGCGGGCAAATCCGCTGAAGCTGCAAAGGAAACGACAGAACTTTTGGGAGAAACGATAAGCTCAATGAAGGAAGGTGCAAATGCCGCCGATGATACAGTGCAGTCTATGCTGGCAGCGGTTGAATTGGCAGATAAAATGGGCGGCTTAATCGACGATATTGCGGACAATACAAAACAGCAGGCAGCGATGGCAGCAGAGATTAGCCGTGGAATAGATCAGATTGCTGTTGTAGTTCAGAGTAATGTGGATACAGCGGAATCAAGTGCTGCGGCAAGTGAGGAGCTGTCCGGTCAGGCGGATACCCTGCGAGAGTTGGTGGCTAGGCTTCAATTAAAAGAGTAATAATGCGCTACTGTTTTATTCACAAAAGTTATACTACGACCGTTAAGATTTTCCAATTTCTGCACAGCCTATATTGCACAAGCGGGCAATACATGCTGTGCAGAAAGGAAAAGCTAATCGCTCGTGAGTATAGTATTATGATAAGAATTGAAAACGAATGTATTTCAATTAATAAATAAAAATCCTGCAGGTTTGGGTTTGCCCGAACATTTGCAGGATTTTTTTGTAGGCATTACTTTTAGCTGGCAGAGTAATAAATGCAAGAAGAAAAAGAAGGTCGAATCTCAATACAGTTTTGCAGTATAAACATCAAAAAACGCACAATAAGCAAACGCCTATTGCTGAAAATAAGATAATTGATATAATAAACAACAAACAATAAATAACAAGTAACAAACAATAAAAAGCAAACAACGATATAAAAACTACAAGTAATAGCAAGCGTTTACATATAAACGTATCAAAAACGGAGGAACACAATGCAAATCAATTATTATCAAGATGCATCCCTTCTGGAGAATTATGTGGATATCCATTATCGGGAGCAAGATGAGGAAGTGAGAAGTCTAATAGCATTTCTGGACGCAGGACAGGTGATAACTGGCAGAAAGGAACAAATTTCCAAACGTCTGTTTCTGAAAGATATCTACTATTTGGAGATTGTGGATAGACGTTGTTTTGCTTATCTGGACAAGGACGTATTTCAAATTGATTACAGCTTAAAGCTTTTTTTGGAAAAGTACTGGTCAAGCGGCTTTGTGCAGATTGGAAAGTCGCTAGTAGTAAATCTAAATAGAATTGACAAAATTTCGCCGGATTTTAATATGCGTATGCATTTAATACTGGAAAATGGCGAACAGTTGGTTTTAAATAGAGCCTACAAAAAGAACTTTATGGAAAGCTTGAAAAAGGGAAGGAGAAAACAAAGTGAAAATCATTAAAAAAGGAGAATTTATTCCCACAGTATGTATGATATACACAATTTTAAGCGTAGCAAAAATCGTATTGGAAGCTATGACACAAGGCAATTTCGGCGGATATCAGGCAAATTTATTGGAGATGCTGTTCCTTGCATTTTTGGCAACATTTGTATTGTCACAGCATTACCGATTGGAATATCTGCCACTTGCTATTGTTGCGCTGGTGCAGTATATTGTGCTGACCGCTGTTGTAATGCTATTAACATGGATATCCGGCAGATTCACGCAGTTACACGAAAATGCATATCACGATATGTTTTGGTCATTTACGATTCCCTATGTGGTCTTTGCAGCAGTTTACTATGCAGCGCTTTATATAGAAGTAAGAAGGGCAAATTACTTATTAAAACAGTTTAAGGAGGAACAAAACAATGCAGATACGAAATCAAATTAAGACAGCGAAACCAAAAACAGCAGGTGTTTGGGATTATTTCAGTTTGGGGCTGACTGCGTTTGGCGGACTGGGAATGGAAGTAGTTTATGCATATTTCCTAGAGCCATTCGTGTACGGTGCGCCTATGCAGGAATGGACACCCATTCAAACAATTATCCATTGGATTTGCATCTGTATAACATGGGGGATTTTTGGAATTTGGCTGCTTCGAGAGTGTAAGGAAAAATACAATGTTGACCTTTGGGCTTCTAGCAGACCAATGAAGGCATGGCAGATTGCAGCAGTTTTCTTATTTATTATAACGGCTGTTGCGATAAATGCCTTGGAATGGGGAGGATTGAAAGTTATCTGTGAGTATCGAAACAAAGGGTTTCTGTTATTTGCATTCCAGTATATTTATTATGCGTTTGAAACGGTGTTGTTTATGATGATTATTATATTTGGGCAAATGGCGTGCGAATGCTGGCTGGATGGCAGTTTTCCTATACAACTGCACGGGAAAATACCTTATGGGGGAATTGTATGCGGTCTAACATGGGGGTTGGCGCATATCTTTACGAAAGGAAGTCTATTGAGTGGATTTAATGGGATATTATGGGGCGCAATGATGGGCAGTGCTTATATATTAGTAAATAAAGATATCCGCAAGGCTTGGGCGGTGATGTTTTTGATGTTTGCGTTTTAAGTTTTAAGGAAAGGGAACTTAAAAATATAAATTGTTATTTCAAATAATTTCAAGTATAATATTATTACATTCACTGTGATGGAACTTTTAAGTCCCTGAACAGTTCGTTGGCGAGTGTTTTTTGTTTTTTTCAGAAGTAAAAGTTTGCTATTTTTTTAATTTATCATACATTTTTGGATAATGTATGGGAAGGGGAAGCGTGAAAGAAAATTTGCATTGTGAAGTGTGAAGGTGTCTTTTGGGTCTTGTTTGTGACTGGAAAGGAATGGTGAAAAACTTGAAAGATTTAGAGATTATAGACAGTAAAGAGATAATATCTTGTACAGAAGCTGAACAAAAATATAATAGATGTAAGTTTTTAATGATAAATATTGAAAATTATAACAGTGACTGGCATGGAATGGTATACGCAATCTCGAAGACACCGATGACATTAGAACGTTTAGTGGAAATGGAGGATACTTTTCAGGAAAAGGGGATTTTAACAATTGTAGATGGTGAGTATGCACCTTCGGTTTTTGACAGTGTAGAATTAGTATGTACAAAGAGAGTGGAATAGAGAATAGAAAATAAAAGTACAGTAATCAATATCCATAAAGATGGTGCAATTCGGATGAACTGTTTTTTGTCCGCGAATGTTCCAAACAAAGATCAATATGGGATAAGAAAGAAGCGAGTGACAAAAATTAAAAAGTTTAAGTTTGATACAGGTGCACAGTATACTTGTTTAAATGCGATAGAATTTAGTATAAATATAACAGAAGAAGAATTTAGAGAAACTTACAAGGGTGTAATTATGGAGGGCACAGGTTTAGACCAGACAACGCATATTCTATATTATTTGCTGCAAGTGGAAAATTTTATTATAGAAGGGATAGACATTGGCAGTGTTCCTATATATATAACATTCGATAAAAGAGCATATAAAAATTTGCTTGGACTTGATTTAATTAAGTTATTTAATATTAGTATAGATTTTGACAATCATCAAATGGAATTGTCTATAACGCAGCAGTTTCGGGATTTTAAAAAGACCAAGCTGAAGTTAGAGCCACATGATATGATTCAGCTTGGATTATATCGTCCTCTAATCGAGTAGAGAAGATTTTTCGTTCTCTACTCGTTGTTGTGACCTCTTCTTTAGTTTGCCCAAGCAATCTGCTGTGTTTTTACCAGCGGGAATCGTTTTAAAAACGTACCATCTAAATCTTCACGGTTCATATCAATTGCATTTAGTTGATTATTTGAGTATGTCTTATAATAATAAATCCCTTTTGTTGCGTTGATACAGCAGGAATACGTTGTGATATCATATTGATTCTCCGGTGATACAATACTTCCACGAATAACAGAAACGGCATCCAATATATGAAATAGCTGCGCAATGCTGCCCTGTTCATTGCTGCTGTTGACAGAGTTAATATTGAGGTAAGCCGCTTTTATAAAACGTGACGCCGGAGAGTAATCGCCTGGCAGTCCGAAACTTCCAAGACCCTGACCAAAGGGGAGCAAGTGATATTTTTCGCTAAAGCAGTTTTGCGGCGCGCCAGTTGTCAGATTGAGATATTGGCACATATTGGTCATCTGAAATTGAAAAGTAGGGTTGTTTGTCAGCACACCGACATGATTGTCAAACACGCGCATTCCCTCCTTTGTAGATTCTAACGTAATAGAGGAGGAACAGTCTGCTATATGCCAATGCAGCGGAGCAAGCGGGGTATTTTCATTAAATGGAATATTTACAAGATTGGTAGCAGCAAGAAGTGTTTTTGCCTCTGCGATAGTGGCGCACTTGCCTAGCACCCAATAAATTAACTCAAAAGGTGATACATTAGAGCAGTCTGAGCTGGGTTCTGGTGTATAGTATGCATTGTCAGGAAAATTTAATCCTGCCATGCATAATCCTTTTTCATTTACAGCTTCTGCATAAAGGGGGAAACCGTCTGCAATCATTGCAGCGCCGAGCAGTGCATAGTGTTTGGGCATTACACCGGCTTGGCGGAATACAAATGGATAATTCCGCGGCGTAAGTACCACATAATCAAAAAGTTCATGAGTTAAATCCATTGTACGTCCAAAGTAAAAATCTGTCGTTTTCATTGCGATACTGGTACACATTTTATTCCTCCTGCAAAATACAATTCTATTTTATTGGCTGATTATTGTGCAGCTTATTTTTGTGAATGACTGTTGCATATTCCTCCGCAAATACAGTAAACAAGCAAATGCGATAAAACTGCAAATGCGATAAAACTGCAAATGCGATAAAACTGCAAATGCGATAAAACTGCAAATGCGATAAAACTGC
>VSNQ01000089.1:0-11311 GCA_009774395.1 Lachnospiraceae bacterium | reverse complement strand
TAAAACTGCAAATGCGATAAAACTGCAAATGCGATAAAACTGCAAATGCGATAAAACTGCAAATGCGATAAAACTGCATAGTACATTGTATTCAGTATAGAATACAGGATATGCATATATTATGTGTTTTAATTGCGCAGACCTGTACGCAAAATCTGGTGCTGGTGTAAATTGTAACCATAATTCAACATTAATTTCCATTAATATATTTTAGGTATTTGCAACTTCCAGATTTTAGGGTATCATAAGAGTAAGCGATTGGTTTCATAAGGATTCCTATTTATGCAAGGAGGGTTTTGAATGAATAGAATGAAAAAGAGAACTGTACAAGGAATTGTGCACATAGGCGCTCTTTTAGCAGTGATCTTTGTACTGTTTATCTGGTATGCAGAAGAAAATAATAAACGTATTCTTAATTTGAACAAAAATTATGCGGCAGATTCTGCATGGCAGACTGCACAGCGGATAGAATCAGAATTGGAAAATGCTCTAGGTAGAATAGGAACATATGCTTATTTTCTAAGCGAAAGTTTACAGAAGCCGGAAGTAACATTGCAGATGTTATGTGATATGGCAGAAAACTCAATATTTGATTATTTTCGATATACGGATGCGGATGGGTTAAATTATGCGGCTGATGGACAGACATCCGATGCAACCGATCGCGATTATTACATTAATGGTATGCAAGGCAAAAAGGGAATTTCTGTGATTTTAGAATCTCGTATTACAAATGAAACAATGGTGGGATTTTATGCGCCGATTCATTATAAAGATGAGATAATCGGTGTTTTGCGTGGTGTATATTTGGCGGAGAAATATTTACAAAATATGATCTCCACCAGCTATTTTGGCAGACAGGCAAATGTGTATCTTTGTATGCCAGATGGCACAGTCATTGCAAACTCTGACAAAAAAACATATCATGTCAAAATATTAGAGGCGCTATTGGCGGAAGGGATAATTGACAAAAATGCTTATCAGGGTGCACAGACGATTTTTACAAATGGTGGTCAGGGTTCTTTTCTTTGTAGTTCCGACAGTGGAACAGACAATCTTTGTGTAATCAGCCTTCCTCAAAGCGGATATGTATTAGTACAGACGTTTCCCAAAGAGGTAACGCAGGAAATGGTTTGGAATGTCAATCGAATTGGCTTTCTTCTTGAAATTATGTTAATGCTGGCATTTCTTGGCTATATCATTATGTTGATAATTCGTGCCAGAAAAGAGCGGAAAGTGCTAGAGCACACCAATCGGGAAATGGGTTATGTGATTAAAGGCGTAAATACATTGTTTTCACGTTACGTTATGGTTGATCTGGAAGCGGGAACATATGAATATTTATTGGGAACCATGCCAGAGCAGGGAAAACTGGCAGACAGCGGCAAATATGAGGTTTTGGTGTCGTATTTATGTGATATGTTGGTGAACGAGCAAGACCGAAAGAAGTTTATGCAGGTTTTGCAGAAGGAGGCTTTAACGGCGGAATTTGGTGAGGACGAGAAGGATATCCGCTATGAAATTCATGTTATGCACAATTATGCAATGGAGTGGGAGCACTTAAATATTGTGTGTTTGGAACGCAAGGATGGCAAAGTAGTCAAGGTGCTTATGTCCCGTCAAAATATTACAGAGGTTAAGGAGCGGGAACTTCGTATTTTGGCGGAAATTTCACTTGCAAGCCGTAGAGAGCGGCAATATCGAATCGCGATAACATCCAATGCCGTGTGTACACATGAATTTAATTTAACGCAGGATAGAATCGACGACGAAATTATCTGCGAAATGGGGGGACAGAAAGTTTTACTATTAGAACAGGTGGGATTACAAACACCATGCCGTATTACGGAATGGTTCGCACGCTGGAAGCAGTTTGTTGCAGAAGAATCTTTGGAGGATTACTGTGCGGTTGTAGATGTAGAACATTTGAGGAGACGCTTTGAGCAGGGCGATGCGGAGGTCAATGTGGAGTACTGGACGAGCGCACCAATGGGAGAGAAAATCTGTGTGCGCCAATCGTTTATTATGACACAGGATACCGATACCGGCGATATTCTTGTAATGGTGGTGATAAAGGAAACGACAGAGCGTGTCCGCAGGCGCATGGAACAGACAAAGGCACTGCAGGAGGCTTTAATGCAGGCGCAGCACGCCAACCATGCCAAAACAACATTTCTTTCAAATATGTCCCATGATATCCGCACGCCAATGAATGCGATTATCGGGTTTGCGACCATTGCAGTCAGCCATATCGACAATCGGGAACAGGTGCGGGACTGCCTGCAAAAAGTGCTGTCTTCCAGCAGTCATTTGCTAAGTTTAATTAATGATATCCTTGATATGAGCCGGATTGAGAGCGGAAAGGTGCAGATCAAAGAACAGGAGTGCAATATTTCTGAATTAATGCACAACTTGGTAAATATTATTCAGCCGCAGGTAAAGGCGAAACAGATAGAACTGTTTATTGACACATTTGATGTACTAAATGAGGATGTCATTGCCGATGCGCTTAAACTGAACCAAGTGTTTGTTAACCTTTTGGGAAATGCGGTAAAGTATACGCCAGCAGGCGGCACAATCAGCTTCCGTATTCAACAGAAAACGACGAGCCGTCAAGGGTATGGTGATTATATATTTAAAATAAAAGACAACGGTATTGGTATGACGCAGGACTTTGTGGAACATATTTTTGAGCCATTTGAACGTGAGGAAAGTGCAACGAAAAGCGGTATTCAAGGCACAGGACTGGGTATGGCGATCACAAAAAACATTATTGATATGATGGGGGGCACAATTTCCGTACAAAGTGAAAAAGGAGAAGGCAGCGAATTTACTGTAGAATTATGTTTGAAGCTGCAGGAATTGGAAAAAGATGCTGTACAGATCGCAGAACTTGCCGGACTGCGTGCGCTGGTTATTGATGACGATTTGGATATGTGCGACAGTACAGACAGAATGCTCAAGCAGATTGGAATGCGTTCGGAGTGGACGACTTCGAGCAGAGAAGCTGTGTACCGTGCAAAAAGTGCATATGAAATGGGCGATTCCTATCATACATATATTATTGACTGGCAGATGCCGGAACTCAACGGTATTGAAACTGCGCGGAAAATTCGCAGCGAAGTTGGAATGGAAGCGCCGATTATTATTCTAACAGCGTATGATTGGTCAGATATTGAGGAGGAAGCGCGGGAGGCTGGTGTAACTGCCTTTTGTTCTAAGCCGTTGTTTTTGTCAGATTTAAGATCCACGCTGTTAAGTGCCAATCATTTGGTGGTACAGGAGGAAAATGCTGCTGCATGGACGTTGGAGGATTTTAGTGGTAAGCATATTCTTCTGGTTGAGGACAATGAATTAAACCGTGAAATTGTCGAAGCTATTTTAATGGAAACAGGATTTATAGTAGATACCGCACCAGATGGAACAGATGCTGTAGCGATGATGAAACAGGCAGAGGAATATACCTATGATGCTATTTTAATGGATGTACAGATGCCGATTATGGACGGATACGAAGCAACCCGAACAATTCGAGCCCTTCCACGGGAAGATGTTAAAGATATACCAATAATCGCAATGACTGCTAATGCAATGGAGGAGGACAAGGAAGCAGCACTGAAAAATGGCATGAATGCGCATATTGCCAAACCCATTGATATTGATGTGTTTATGGCAGTCTTGCGGAAGTTTCTGTTAAAGTAGATAGAGGTTTAAAATATGAAGAAAATCTCATCAAATGTATTGTTTCGATTAATGGTTTCATAGAGAAGGGGTTATCGGAAAAACACAATTTTCCGATAGCCCCATTTTGTAACAGTTTATCTTTAGAATTTTCTTAGATAAATAAATTTGAGAAAGGCACACACGATACATTGAAATAGCGCAACAGCAAGCAATGTATAAAATACCGTTTCATTGAAATAACCAGCAACAATTGCAGCAAGCAAAATTATGGCGGAGGTTATCAGCATAACAGGAACACCAGCTTTGTGTCGTATCATAATTTTGCGCTCGTCATGCTCAATATTATACAACAGTTCCAATTTGTCCTGATTTCTCAGTGCATTTCGATAACGCCGATACAAAATCAGGATAATTGCTTCGATACTGATTAGAAAACCTGTTTGGAAACTTTTGAGATAAGTAAACTGTGGCGTAGGGAGGGAAACGACATTTCCCATAAATTCGTTTAGCAAACCCAGCATGATTATAGCAAAAACGGTTCCCGTAAAAGCGCGCATCCAAAATATTCGTTTTTTCAGTGTTTGTGTAAAGTCTGTCATAATTGTCCTCCATTTCATAGATCGAGAAATTCCGAAAAGTCAAATACATCCTCAATTTGCAGACCGAAGTAATGGGCGATTTTGTATGCGAGCGGCAGAGAAGCAATATATTTTCCCACCTCGATGGAAGTAATTGTTTGTCTGGTGGTACCAACTGCTTTTGCAAGCTCCTCCTGCGATAGTTTATTGGCTTTTCTTAATTCTTTAATTTTTGTTTTCATTGTTTTGTTGATACTCCCATCTGTGGATAGTAATTACTTTTCGTTCCATGAATAAAGTATAGTATACTTTGCAGAAAATGCCAAGCAGACTTTGCAAAAAACTTAATTTTATAAAAATCGTTCATATTTGTATTCGGTGCTTTCTTCACTTGCGGCTTTGTTCTTCCTGCCGCCGTATGTATCCGTGCGCGTCATGCCAAGCTTTTCCATCACTTTATAGGAGGCGGTATTGGCAGCGTCACAGTGCGCAACAAAGTGTTTGATATGTAGTTTCTGAATGGAATATTCCATTAGTGCCGAGGCTGCTTCGTATGCAAAACCCTGCCGCCAATAGTTTTTATGGATAATCCAGCCCATTTCGCATTCGTTTTCTCCTTCACGGTAAATGCTTACTGCACCAATTTGTTTTCCTTGATATAAAACCGCAAATTCGTAAAACGATGGTTCTTTGCGTGTCCATTCTTCTTCCGTTCTTTGCAGAAATGCCTTTGTTTCTTCGATGCTTTCGTTTGGCAGACGTTCCATATATCTTGTATTTTCAATATCGGAAGCGTACTCGTGTACAGATGATAAGTAGGTGGAATTCAAAGGCTTTAGGGTAAGTCTTGGAGTGGTTAGTGTAAGCATAAAACTTGTCCTCCTTATTTTGGAATGATAAAACAAAAATTTTCAAATATGCTTTAGAATAAAGTAATTGAGAGAGATTGTCAAGTATAGAAATTGTAGGGGGGGTAATGATTTGTAACAGTTCAGCCTAGTGGCTGTCGCAATAAGCTTTGATTATACAAGATATTGTATCAATCGAAGCAAGGTGTTAAACTATCTTGTATATATTTCCCTTAATGCGACGCCCCCATGAAACAGCATAGTGGCAGAGATGTATCAAGCCACCACGAAGTGGTTTTCACGAAGTGGTTTTCACGAAGTGGTTTTCACGAAGTGGTTTTCACGAAGTAGATTTCACGAAGTGGTTTTCACGAAGTGGTTTTTACGAAGTGGATTTCACGAAGTGGTTTTGCATGGCTTGATGTTTGTAACAGGAAGCCAAAGGCTGAACTGTTATAATGCAACCTATTAAAAAAAATTCCTTCTATATAAATAGGAGCAGTAATCAGTAAAAGCGATATTGGCGAATGTTAAAGTTTATTATACTCATGAACGAAAACAATTGCCAATCTAAATGTATAACGAGTGAACGCTTCTACAATGCTGGTGTAGTAAGCGGCAATTAAATGCGTTCACGAGTATAACAACGCTAACAGTTTTTGAGATTAAAAAGGGAGGAATTATTTTATGAAGAAGAAAATTTTTCTAGCAGTAAGCATTATTGTAATTTTGGCAGTAAGTGTTTGGGGCTGTATGGAAGTGTGCGCCGCCAAGAAACCGAAGTGGGAAACGGCTGTGGTTTCCGTTAAAACTGGAGCAAAGACATTGGAAGAAGAAAGTGATATTTCCGCATCCGGCATATTGCAGCAGATGGCAGCGCAAGCGTTTCAAGATATTTCAAGTCTAGGCGTATTGCAGAATGAAACAACACAATACAGTACAACACAATGCACTCCCGATTATCCAGCGATGATTATGGTAAAAGATGTTCTTTATCAAGACTCTGGAAAAATTAGTACAGAATTAAGATGTGGCATGATGGACGGCAGCATTACCAGCGTTGCAGAGGGTGTTCCGACCGAAAACGACCAATCCAATTTTAGAGCAGGAATCGGGTATCAGTACGGCATGGATAGCATTGAAGTGTTAATTGATGATGAATGGCATATATTTATTCCCTATGATACGCCAAGCTATGCGCCAGATTGGGAGAGCCTTTCGGAGGAAGAACGAATGGAAATCGATCCAATGTATTTTGGGGAGTAGATGGATTGCGGGAACGCAGAAACGAATAGAGCGGATAAATGAATCCGCTCCTTTTTCACGAAGTTAGTGCTGATAACGTTTCAATAATGCATTGATGTTTTTTGGATTTTTTATCGTAGTTGATGCCCACTAACAATAAATTTCCTTCATATTCTTTCAGACTGGTTACATAATTTTTCTCTTTTATCTGTGAAATAGCACCTTTAGCAGACTGATTATATTTTAGTTCAACAATCATGGCTGGTTTGTCTGAATTTTTTTTTGGAAGAAAAACGATATCAGCAAAACCTAAGCCTGTTGGTAATTCCCTAATTTGGGTATAATAATTGGTAGAACTATAGTAAGCTAAAGAAATCACACAGGATAACGAATTTTCGTCATTATAGGAAAGTATGGATGTATTTTCCGTATGAATCATATCAATCATATGAGCTACCTTAGTACAATCCATATTCCAAGTTGCTTCTAACAGCATCTGAGATGCTTTAATCATATTTACCACGTTATCCCACTTGGCACCTTCTATTGCAAGCCGATATTCTTCGCGTATTTCCATATTGGGAATGTAAACTTCGGATTTTTCTGTATTAAATGCTAGATAGCCTAAATGTACTAGTAATGTTAGTACGTCATCTTTTGTTTGGAAATGAGTCATATCGTTTTGAAAGAAGCCGGTGTCTATGGTGCATTTTCCTCCTGACATCATATGAATCACAGCATCTTTTAAGCCATTAAAATTCATTTCTATATAAACTTTAAGTGCCTCATAGGTTTCTGTTCTTGTCCAATAACTTCCGAAGCGACCGTTTAATAAAGCAGAAACTACTGATTTAGGACTGTAAATATGGGGAACCTTTATACTTATGCCTTGCTTGTAAATATTGGCAAAAGTATAACCATCATACCATATCATCATTTCGTTAAAATCCATCTGATATTGTTGACAGAGTTTTTCAACTTCGGATTCTGTAAAACCGACATATTCGGCAAATTGGTGCGGATCGGTCATGGAATATTCGTCAAACATATTTAGAGCAGAATGTGTTCCATATTTTTTTACTGGAAGAATCCCAGTCATGTATGCAAGTGCAACATAGCTTTTATCTTTCAATAAATTTCTGATAAAATCCAAATATCTTTTCTGGTCTTCTTCCTTGTGCTTGCGCTCACGGAGCAGGCAGTCCCATTCGTCAATAATAAAGATAAATTGTTCTCCTGTTTTGGCATATATTTTATCCAATGCCATAGAGAGCATATGCATATTTTGCTTTATGACATTTGGAAATGTTTCCTTTAATTCGTCCAAAACAGCAGCTTCTAAAAGGCAAATTATTTTTTCAACAGATTTATTGTAGGTAAAGAAATCCTGCATATTCAGTGCAATAACATGATAGTGGTTTTGATAAAGTTTATAGCTTTTACTTTTTGCTATTTGGTAGGCGTCAAAAATAGCGGAAGATTCAACACCTTTGCAATAATAGGCAGCCAGCATATGCGCAGTAACGGATTTGCCAAAACGCCGTGGTCGGCTGACACATAGATAGCGTTGTTCTGTGCCAAGCACTCGATTTGTTTCTTCAATTAAATTTGTTTTATCAACATAAATTTGGGATTTAACAGTCATTTCAAATTTCTTAAAACCCGGATCGAGATATACGCCCATTTAAATGCCTCCGTGATATATAATTTATTTTGCAATGAATATGGCGTTTCGTATATGGTTTTCATAGCAACATATAATAAAAATAACACAAATTGGCATAGATGTGAAGCACTTTTTTGGAGAAGTGATTAGGGATTTGTCGAGTATTATTTTGCGTAATAAAGTTTCTGTTCGTTGACAGGATAAATGGCACAGCTTATAATAAAATTACATTAAATACTTTTCTGTAGTATCAAGTTACTGTTGAAAAGTATAAGAGCAATCTTGCATAAGAGAGAAGTCTAACCGTAAAGTACTTTCAATAGATTAATCGTCTTTTAACAGCAGGTAGTAAGGAGTATGAAAATGCATGATAGAATAGGAAAAATGATTTATAAATTACGCAAAGAAGCAGGAATTTCACAGTGGGATTTGGCAAGAGGAATTGTCAGCAAAACAGAACTTTCCAGAATAGAAAGAGGAGAAAAAGAGATTGATAGGTTTACTATGGAAGCATTATTTCAGAGAGTTGGGAAATCGGCAGATAAGCTGGAACAAATGCTATCATCGCAAGAATATCAGCATATTTTGTTTAGAAATCAAATGCTTTGTTATCTGTTAGCAGGAAAGACAGCAGAAACGAAGCAAGTATTGGAAGAATATAAACAGATTCTAATAAAAGATAAGCAATGGGATTTGCCGTTGTATTATCAGGCGTGGCTGCAGTTTTATGCAGTCTGCTATTATATCAAAAGCAGGAATCCGGAGAAAAGTATTGAATTATTAAAACAGGCTTTGGCGGTTACCTATCCGGAATGGGAAAACATGGCATATGAAAAGGCAAACTTTTCTAGAAAAGTATATCTATGTGTTCAAGAAATACAATTGATTCTTATGATATTGTATATTGCTTTCTGTGGAAAGTACCTTTGGATACCAGATAACAAAGAAAAATATATTGCGATACTCGAAAAATTAATGGTGTATATTGATAAGCAGTATACAGATGGGGAGGAACGTGCTAAAGTATTTCCACAATGTGTATGGTTATGGGGGAAAATTTGTCTTTCACAAGGAAATGCAGGGACTGCTTACGAAGTTTGCAGAAAGGGTATCGACTGCCTTGCAGAAAATGGTTCGTTATCCATGCTGTATCATCTTTTGGAACTAGAAGAAGAATGTCAGAAAAAACTGGGAAAAGAGAACCTATTACATAAAGTCAAAGAACAAAAGGCAGCAGTTAAGTTTTTGTATGATATTGCCGAAAATGTAATGCCTTCTGAAAGAATTGCAGAATTCTTATTTGTAAGCAGGCAAAGTGAAATTCTTGTTGCCAATGAATTATTAAAGGAAGTACGGCTGGAACAAAATTTGTCCCAAGAAGAATTAAGCACTGATATCTGTACACAGGAAACACTGTCCCGTATTGAATGCGGAAAAAGACGCCCGCATTCAAAAAATTTATATGGGATGCTGCGGAAAATGGGAGTGGAAAGAGAGCGGGTTTATGGCTTTATTATTTCGGATGACTATGAGTTGTACGAGAAAGTTAGATGGTATAAACGAAAGATTTCAAAAGGAGAAATGGATGCTGCAAAAGTGCTGTTGGATGAATTAGAAAACGCGTTGGATATGGACAATATTGTCAATCGGCAGTTTATAGAAACAGCAAAATTACAGGAAAAGCTAAGACAAAAAAATGCTGATTATAAATGGGGACTTACAGAATTAAAGAGGATTCTGAATTATACATTAAAGGGGTATAATGGAAACGTATATAGAGTACCATTTAGACAGGAAGTTGTTATTTTAAATCAGATGGCGGTTTGTCTTTATATGATTGGAGAAAAGGAAGATGCTTTGGAGATTTACAGGCAAATATTTAATCGGTACGATACCAGCATTGTATCGAATGATTCCCACATAGTGCCATGTTTGCTGCTATATGTTAATTATGCTGGATTTTTGGAAAATGTTGGATATTTGGATAAAGCGCAGCAGGTAGGAGTAGAAGGTTTGGAAGTAATTTTACAATGCCAAAGAGGGGACTGTGCCAGTGAAATACTGGCAAACATGTCCTGTATTTATGAAAGGCGTAAGAAGAAAAAAGATGAAGAATTGGCAGAAAAATGTTTGCGTTATAGTTATTTCCTTACTGAATTTTATAAAAACAATCAGAATAAGAGAATAATTGGTGACGCATATAAAGAAAAGTATTTTGATATATTGGACTAATTTCCTTCGGTTTTTATTATTAAGTTATAAGACTGAACATCGTCATCGGGCTGATTGGCACTGTTAACCTGTGAATATGAAGAAACGCAAAATGTAAGTAACATACAAAAGTAAAGTATCATATTGGTTATTATTTTATTCATAAAAATAGCCCTCCTAAAAAGTTTTCAAGTATATAATACACCTCGTTAATATAAAAAGTCTATGACGTTTTATGAGATTTTTTGTTGGAAAAAATTCTCAATAAACGTCGTAGACTAATTGGGAAATATGGATTATTATATAGAAAGAATATTAAGATTTTTAAAAAGCCTATAATTTGATTCAGCAGTTGAGTAGATGTAAACTTAAATGTAACTTTTAGAGGAATAAATGAATGATATTATTTTCAAAATATTTTAAGAAAATAGATTTAAAAAATGGATATTATGCATTGTTTAATAGTTTAGTTAGAGAAGTATTTTTTTGTGATGTAAAACAATTAAGAAAAATAGAGTTGGGAAATATAGATATAGACTGCCAACGAGAGTTGGAACAGGCAGGAATTATAATTAAAGACTTTTCAGATGATAAACTATTATTAGAGAGATATAAATGTGCATTAGAGAATGAACACACCAATATAACTTTAGTATATGTAATACCAACATTAGTATGCAATTTAAAATGTGATTATTGTTATGTTTTCAATAATAAAGATATATACATACAAAAAGTTATGACAAAAGAAGTGGTTGATGTTTTTTTAGAAAAATATGTAGCGTATTTATTGCTTAAAAATATAAAAGATGCTACAATTCAGTTTTATGGAGGAGAACCTTGTTGTAATTGGGATATTGTAGAGTATTGTATTGGCTCGGCAAAGAAATTGTACCCTTTCAATTTTATCATAATAACGAATAGTACATTATTGGATGAAAGTAAAATAAAATTTGTAAAAGAAAATAATATTGGTATAGGTATTTCAATAGATGGAACAAAAGAAATTACGGATTTACACCGAAAGTTTATTAATGGTAATGGCAGTGTTTATGATAATGTTTTGAATAAAATTGAAT
>VSNQ01000088.1 GCA_009774395.1 Lachnospiraceae bacterium | reverse complement strand
CAATCACTTGTCAGTCAAAAAGATTATCCCACAGATTTTAGAATATGTAAAACCGGCAGGTTATTCATCGCTTACGATGTAACAACCTTTGACGGATATATCCTACGGATTGACTGTAATGTAGCAGAAGATAGATTACGGACTACTCCCCGTTCTCAATGTGCGCTAGATGCTTTAGCAATAGACGAACCACTTGAATATGCCCGATTAACACTTGATGGCAACTTGCAGATATGGGTAGATGCAGAGGATGATTTAGAAATTTGGTAATAATAGAGTGCTGGCTGTTCTGAATCTGACTGGTGAATGCCACAGTCTTTCCTATGACGCACTGACTGCCCATACAGCAATCGTGTTTACCAGATATATGCTGCTTGCTTTGGAGCAGCACAGGAATGAAGATCAGAGGACTCTGGGGGAGCTGTTCTTCTTTCTTGTAGATGAAATGGCGGATATAACATTCTCACATTCCCTTTGTATCCTGATGGAAGCAATGATGGCAAGTCTTCATGATATCCTGAAACTGAGCAATGAGCAGATAGCAGCTTTTACTGCAGATTTTGAGAAGCGTTTACCAAAATATCTTCAAAAAGCATTACATCCAGCAGCAGTATCGGCATAAATACTGTTTTGTTAGCTGAAATATTGAATTTTCGAGGTACGAAGCCCATTTAAGATATGGGAAGTCTTAGTAATTAATATACAAATTAGGATACTGATTATAGATATCCAGGAAATAGTATTTCGTTTCTTATTATGACTTCCTGTTCTCATTCAGTATCCCTCCTATCTCTACTTAATTAAAAGTCTTTCAACTGCTCCGAGCCTTCCACCACTCCTATTAACTGAATGCTCAAATTTAGATATCAAAGCACCTATTTCCATATTTGAACATTTATTAAGTGTACTTCTATCATAAATACCAGACATTACCGTAATATTGTCTTCAACTACATGGACAACTACTTTATTCACTGGTAGCAACGCCATTAAATCTCTAGCAACTCTAATCGAAATTGCAGCAATCAAGTTTTCAAAACTACTATTATTAACACCACCATCCAACAGATCATTTGCATTATGTGAAAACTCTACCTCTATATAACTTGGTTTATCCGTGCCAAATTCAAAGTTTCCGCTGTATAATAACAAATCATCAACGGGTCTTAATTCTTCTATTGCTTTTAAATAAGCATCTATGTTTCCACTCAATATATCTGGAGCTATTTTTTTACAGAACTGCCAAACATCAGGATTTATTAATAACTCGTCAGCTGTAGCACCACCTAATATCTCTGTCCATTCGATGGTTGCATCACAATATCTATATATATTTTTAATATCTTCCTCTGTAAGATTTATTTTCTTGCTTTCATCGACATTCCCAGGCTCCAAAGAATCCGAATAATCCCATGGTATTTCACTACTGTCTATATCTATAAGTTCTGAAAATGCACTTGTCCCACTAGAAGAAGTTGCCACTTCTCTCCTGTCTACACTTCGACTCGCCTCTGGAATATCAACATATTCAGACTCATTATCATATATTGAATCCATCGAAACGAGTTCATCATATCTTTGCAAATCAGATTCTTCGGGTACCTTTTTTCTACCAAACAGACCATTGGTTGCTCTACTTGGTTGGGTACTCCTATTTTGTTTTTGTCCACCAATCTTTTTTGTATCTGTATAATAAATACCTGTTCCCGGAAGGCCAACGGTTGTTGTGACTCTACCACTGGTACTTATAGTTTTATGATATCCTTTTGTTCCAAGAGAGACACTCATCCCAGTTTTACTGAAATTCAACTTGACCCCTTTGCACAAGGATACACTTTTTCTGAATCGTAATCCCATTCTTATCTCTCCATTATCAATACTGAACAATCATCGCTGGATCCAAGTTCTTGAGCCTTTTTCCATAGTTTAACTACTCGTTCTTTTATTGGTATAGGTTCACACAGTATTTCTTCAAAAGTATCTATATCAACGTAATCATGTATTCCATCTGATGTCATAATCAATGTATTTGGAATAGACTCCATTAAAATTGTTTCTACAGATAACATTTTAAGCAAATCATTGTCCCCTCCACCAAAACACGAAATAATCTCGCTTTTATTACACATTTCAGCAGCTTCGTAATTTCCTTGACGAATCAACCATTGATATGTTGTGTGGTCAGATGTTAACTGTTTTAAATAGTTTCCTTGCAACGCATATAATCTGGTGTTGCCAGAATGAGCTATTTTCAAGCCTTCATTACAAAAAAATACGCCTGTAAATGTAGTTGCCATTTGTTCTTTTCCGGCTATTTTTTGTGCATTGTCTATCAAGCTTATGTTTGCATCTTTCAATAACAACTCTAAAGCGGCCTCATCATCTGTTTTCTCATAATTACACTGTATATAGTCCAACAAATAAGTACTAGCTTCATGCCCTCCGGCATTACCTCCTACTCCATCGGCAACTGCAAACCATGAACTCTCAATTTTTTCAAATACAATAACCGCATCTTGTGAGATAATATTTTCTCCATTAAAAACACTATCATCGCATATTTCTTTTCCAATACCTGTTTTTACAAGCGCAGTAACTATCACGAAATCACCTATCTCTCCGAGCAAACAAGTGAGTATGGCATTTTTTCAGCATTAATTTGCTCAATTACTATTTCCTTATCTCCAAAAATCTCATTATCAAACATATATCTAGAAAGAGGATTAATGAACAAGCTCTCAACAATGTTACCTATTCCTCTACCACCATTTTCAAGATTTCCAAGAGCTGCATCTTCCAATGTTTTCATTGCAGAATCTGAAATAGAAATTTTAATGTTCTTTTCAGACTGTACATTCTTAACAATCTTATCTATTTGAGCCGCCAAGATGGATTTTGCAACATCTGGTCTAATAAAATCAAAAACAACTATATTCTCACCAATTCTATTAAGAATTTCTGGTCTGCCTAACTGAAGCTTAAAATAATCTTCGATACCCTTTCTCACATTTTTCTGCACTTCTTCATAAGGCATATCTGGATTAACTCTTTGGACTCTTTCGCCCATATTATTGGTCGAATATATTCCTAAGTTGCTTGTGAAAATTATTATTGTTTCTGAAAAATAAACTGTATTACCTTGACCATCCGTCATTCTTCCATCCTCCAATATCTGAAGAAATTTGTCTAAAATTGACGGATGAGCCTTCTCAATCTCATCAAACAACAAAATTGAAAAAGGATTATTCTTTACCGCATTTGTAAGCTGTCCACCCGCTTCGTAACCCACATATCCAGGAGGCGCTCCTAATAACTTTTGATCACTGTGTGACTGACCATACTCACTCATATCAAAACGAATGCAATTATGTTCATCACCAAACAATTTTTCAGCCAATGTTTTTGCTGTTTCTGTTTTACCCGTACCTGTTGGTCCCGCAAAAAACAACACTCCTTTGGGCTTACCAGAAGATTGCATCCCAGACATTCCAGTCATAGCTCTCTTTATTACATCTAATGTTTTTGTTAATGCTATTTCCTGTCCTTTTACTCTTTTTTCGAAGTCAGCATGAGCATTCTGCATTTCTTGATATTTGAGTGTATTCCATGGATTCTCTTTAATTCCAAACTTATACAAATCTACAACATCACACATATTTTTGATGTGAATTTGCTGATTTTTTGATAATCTTCGTAATCCATTTAGTTCAGTAAAAGTGAATCCTTCTGTTAATGCGACAAATTTATCTTGTATTTTTTCAAGTTCGTCTGGATGTTCTTGATAGTAAGCATTTTCTTCTACAAAGATATCACTTGCAAAAAAGCTAGGGAAATTGGCTCCTTTAACTAAAGCCTCACGTTCCTCCTTTGATGGAGTTTTCAGCAAAATCGTTTTTACATTTGGATTGTCCAAATAAAACCAAGCTGGCAAATCGTTAATCTTATTAACAAGAAGTATCACAACATTTTTTAGTATTCCATTTTGGGTTCTGACATCTTTTCCTTCAATAGAGGCCTGTAATAAAATTGTAAAACTATCAATTTCCGACTGCTCCATATTACTAGGAGACGCAATATATCTAGATGCAAAATCCATTACCACAGCTGTAGCTTCATTTGCTTGTGAGATAGCTTGCTTAACAATATTTGAAGCCGTGCCATTTCGTCCCTTAAAATCGGCCCTTATATGTTGATCCTCAAGACTCCCTCCAACCAGTTTTGCAAAATTTTGAATATAGCCATCCTCACAATTGTTGTAGAATCCTCTTATGCTATCGTAAAATGCAATATTTTGATATCCAGCATCCTTAAAATAATAATGAAGATATTCAACAAGCCTTAATATGCTACCTTTTTGAACACTTCCATCTGTTGGATATTGGTATTTATCCAACACATTTCCTTCAAGAATGATTATAGGTTTAATCTTATCAAAGATTTCTAATTCCCTATGCCACTTCGGAATAAAATCACCCATTGTTTGTCTCCTCCAATCCCATTTTATTCATCAAATCATTTAGTTCCTGTTCGTATCCCCGTCTATGAATTCCCACAGAAATCACACCGTCAGTTGTTGTAAAATTTTGTATCTCATTCTCTCCATTTATAAGATAGTTATCATACATATCCTTATAACTTTGGTTTAATACAATGATATTTTGGTTAGTTGAACCTTTCATAAAACAGTCCTCATTTTTTTCTTCGATGTATTCCCCATCGATTAAAACTGCTATTTTTTCTAAAATAGAATGATGTTTATCATTCAAATAATCAAATTTGTAACCCGAATATATAATTATGTCTTGAGTAATTGTGGATAAATAATTTACTAACTTTTCCAAATCTTCTGCCTGTTCAAAAGGATCTCCACCTGTAATTGTAAACCCATCAACCTTATGATGTTCTGTTATTCTTTCAATTAACTTAATGACATTTTCTAAAGAGACCTTGTACCTATCCTGTAATTCCCACAATTCCGGATTACTACAACCTTTACAAAAATGAGTACACCCATTGAACCAAATACCTACACGGTTGCCCGGACCTAAAACTTTTACTGGATACAACAATCTTGCTACGTACATGAACCAATTCTAATCACAAAATATGCAGCCTCATTTTGACGTTGTCCATTTTGTGAATTACCTCCTAATCCTATTTCATCTCCATCTTTTAACTCTTTAGGATTATCATCTTCTATTTTTACATTGTTAATATATGTATAATTTGTTTTGCTAAAGTTGAAAACATACAACTTTCCATCTATAATTTTGAATTCCGCATGTCTTCTACTGACATATGACTTATCTCCCAAATAATCCTGAAGTTCATTCTCACGTCCAACAACGGTTGATTCAGAGACGAATTCATAAGCAAAAGATCCATCCAAACTAGAAATAATAAACTTGTTTGTTTCTTCTGTTTCCGCCTCATCTGGTGACGGAACAACCATCGAAATATCCTCTCCGCAGCTTTGACATTTTCTACTTTGTACAGGATTCTTAAAACCACAATCACACAGACGAATCATCTTAGCTGTAGAAGAAGAAACATTTTCTTTTGAATTCTGTTCAGATTGCGCTTTTTCTGTGTCTTCATCTAAAACACGTGTGCTTGATAAATCAGTTTCACACTTCGAACATTCCAACATATATGGTTCATTATGTTCTCCACACACAGGACATATTTTATACTTTGCCATATCTTATCATTCGTCCTTTCTTAAATATCCTTGGGTAGCAGTTGACTTATGAGTTTTTTTAGCCTCATAGCTTACCACATCCTCTTTCATACAATAGTCTGAAGTGTTTATTATTTGGGCAAATTGTGCTTCGGGTGGCAAAATAGACACACGATGACTTACTATACCCATTGCCCTCAGTTTTTCTTCAATTTTTAAATAGTCATCGCAAAACGAAACCATATCTTGTGCCAAACTTTGGCATTCTGCTTCACTTGGAATTCTGTCCTGATCATCTAATCCACCTAATTCCATAGTAATCTGTCCTTCATCGCTATACGTAACATTTACAGCAGTACCTTCATCGAACAGGTACAATTCATTTGTAAATCTTCGGCCATCCTTTCTAACAACTTCACGATTGCCAATGACCTTGTATCCCATTTCCTGCATTGCTTTATCAACACATTCACTTATGTACTCTTGTTCTTCTTTTCTTTGAATTATTTTTTGCATATCCTGAATTTCTTTTTCTAATTCTTCAATGCTCTCTAAAGAAAAGGAAAACTGCTTTTTAGGAACACCCAATTCACCAACTAGCACTTCATACTCTGCACATAATTCTTCAAACCTCGCTCCATACTCTAAAAATAGGGAATTATACGCTTGGCACTCTTTCAAAAACGGTATAATTGACATTGCATAATAATTCTCTATAAAATCTATACTATCTATTTCAGCAGCCTTTTCCTTTAGTACTATGAACTTAGCTCTTAATTCATTAGAAATTTGAAATCCTCTAATTTCTTCCAATGCTGCATCAATTTTCGAAGTATAATCCGACATATTAACCGCTGGAAGTTCTTCCTCTATCCTTATAAATGAAATTGTGAATCCTTCAGAAATTGCAGCATTAATCTCTTCTCTGAATTCTTCATCTGCCTTTCTTAATTCGGATGACATTTTCACTTCGCCATCAGACAACACCTTCGTCATTTCCTTTAATTTTTTATTTGTAGACTCCATCACAGACAATCCACTTTTTTCAGAAACAGTTCCGGCATCATTTAGGATTTGCATAGCCTTATTTCTTACCAATTCAAGAGTGTCTATTTCAAAAGTACTTTTTCCAGTTTCAGAAACTATTCTTCTGAATTGTGCAATTTCTGTATCAACCTTTGAAACTATCTCTTTTAACCCAGCTACATTTTGCTTTAGCATAACCGTATTTTTTTGAATCTCTCGCTGAATTCGTCTCTGCTCCGCTAAAATCCTTCTCTGCTCGGGTGTCAATGTATATCGAGAAGTTTTAGGACCACTCATATCTTTTCCCTCCTAATTTAATACTTTCTGTTTCCATTGCTCTATTTCTTTTCTCTTACCCAGGGCAACAAGCCAACTCTCGAACTGACAATCTAAATTACCATCATAATCAACAAGACTATGACAGAGTTCTTGAAAATCATCAAAAGACTCATCTACCATTTTTTTCATAAACTCGTTTAATTCACCAACTGTTCTAAAGTCCTTGTCTCCAATATGCATAAGTTTCTGGCCAGAAAGCATATATCCTGTCATATACAAGTTAATTCTTCTATCGCGCCCGCTAGTATAGGCTCTAAATGATGATTCTAGACTTTCCACAGCTTTAAGCATCTGTGTATTTTTTGCATCAAACTGTCTAACATATGCAGAGAAAATAGAGTTATTAAAGATTTCTGTAACGTATGAATTTAAGCTTTTATCGTCTTTCCATAAATGTTCTAGCAAATCTCTCCCTAATGCTGGAAGATTCTGATACACTCGACCTTTCCAATAAAACTCTGTGGTTTTTGGATTCAAAGCGTACATTGTTGACCAAAAAATCATATCATCTTTTCCACTTTGTCTAGTTGCATCCATTTCGGCCTTCCTACATATATTTTCAGCTGGTTTATCAAATCTTCCAAAATACTGTGAAAAGTTACCACGAAACAGTTGTTTCTTTCCATCATCCCAATTCTCAACAAGAGCTCGAACTAATTCTTCTCGTTTTATATACTTCTTTCCTTTGAACTCAAACGGAGGTATTTCCTTCCTATCAATACCTTCGCCGGGTATAGTTTGTTTAATACCACTGCACCATTTTTTTACTTCGTCATAGCCCCATCGTCTATTAGGATTCTCTTTGTTCTTACGATTAGTAATATCATAGTATGTTAATGCAATTATGAGTTCCTTTAATTCTTGTGGCATATTTGATGGAAAAGGAATTCTTTGCACTGAAACATATTTTTCAATTTCTTCTTGTGGCATATTATCATATGGTGTTTTTCCACAATATAATTCATAAATGGTTATACCCATAGAATAATAATCGGATTCACTCAAAAATAAATCTCTAAATGTTTCGGGTGCCGAGTACTGTGGAGTCATACCAGTTCTAGTAACAATTACCGTGCTACCCGATTCAACAGCTGAACTTATACCAAAGTCTATAATCGCTATGCTTTTTCCACCTTCGGTAATCATAATATTTGAAGGTTTCAAATCTTTGTGAATGATTCCATTATCGTGCATAGCCTTAAGTCCATTATTTAAACAAGGGATTATCACATTTTTTAATTGATCTAATTCTAGTTTCTTTCCTTGCAGGCTTCCTATTGGGTAATATGGCATTACTTCAACAGTTGTCCCATTCCACTCACCCATATCACATATTGGTGCGACATATGGGGAAGAAATATTCTTCAATTTTGCAATTACATCCGGCTTTATCGACATTTCTCTTCGATACACTTTTGCTACATACTTCTTATTACCATGCTCACATATGTATAAATCTGCCTCTCCTGATTTAACTTGCATTTTTTCTTTGACCACATATTTTTCGCACAGAACTGTCCCCACAGAAATATGTGTTCCAGAAACACTTCGATTAATTACAGTTGCATTGCCATTAGAGGGATTAACATTTCTATTAATCATAGTGACATTACTTCCAGATTTTATATTTTTATTTATTTCTGTTACATTTGCCATTTATTATCCCTCCAATAGCTGTACTCGTTCATCAGATACCCTAACGATTCCCTGCTTTTCTAATGATTCGATTGCCTCAAGCATTCTTTGACGTATCTTAGCGCCCGTCTTTTCAAATCCAAAAATTCTCGCTGTCTCCAAAATCAAAGATGGTACTTCAACGCCAAATGCACCTGATAAAACTAATTTCATTGCTTCTTCTATTTCCTTTAACGGAATATATTCAATATTTCTATCTGGACTTCCAGCAAGAGAACGTCTAACTTTTATTCGAGAAAAATCAGAAAGCGTTATAAAACTATCTCTGTCAATTTTTATTTCGCCTGACATCTTTCTCTTTAGAACATAATCAACACTATTCCTGATTGGGGCAGTTACCTTCTCATTTCCAAAGCAACCTGCCATTCTCTTATACAAAAGTTCCAAGTGAATTGGCTGCTCAACTCTAATCACTTCGTGCATTCTGTCAGCAATTCTTGATTCATTATCATTGGCCCTGTATGTTGTAACATCCCACCAATGACCTTCTTGATACCTATCAAGATTATATGGATTATTCTGATTAATAGGTTGAACATTCTTATTTGACGAAATTTCTTCTGTCTCAACTTTAATCTCTTCATTTTTTCGCTCTATCGTTTCAAATTCAGAATAATTCTTTAATGCATCTGTGATAAAATCAATTAATTTCTGTTTTGCCACCTGCTCGTTTTGAATCCACTCAGTAGACCAAACTCGATACATCTTCCAGCCCATTCTCTCCATAACAGATACACGCAAATGATCTCTATCACGTACAGTTCTTGCCATTTGATATGAATCACCATCACACTCTATACCAGCAATATATGCGCCTTCAATTTCAGGATGCTCTATGGCCATATCAACCGTATAATCTGATGTTCCTATATTGCGCTTAACCTTATATCCTCTACTTTCAAGGAAAAGTGCTACACTTTCACTAAAAATATCAGTTTCATAAAGTCTATTTTTCTTCTGTACAGGACTAGACTCTCTAACGGTTCTAGATGCAAATTCAATATATGTTCTCAACATCCTAACACCTTCAGATTTAGTTTTATCCAAATCTATATCCTCTGGTTGAATGGATCCAACAAGTTTTACATTATATTTTGCTCTAGTAATGGCAACATTGAGTCTTCGTTCTCCTCCTTGATGCCCAAGAGGACCAAATCTCATGAACATTCTTCCTTGAGAATTCTTTCCATAACAAATAGAGAAAATAATAGTATCTCTCTCATCACCCTGCACGTTTTCCAAGTTTTTAATAAAAAATGCCTCTTCTTTTTCTTCTGAAAAGAAACCATCATACTCTCTATGCTTCTTTCTAAATTCTTGAACGGCATCTTCAATTGTACTCTGCTGGCTTTCACTAAAAGCAATTATTCCTAGTGACCTCTCCGGATGTTTTTTGATATGTTGCTCGATTAATTTAACACAATATGCTGCCTCTTCTTTATTGCACCTATTCTCATATACACCATTTTGCACATAAATATATTCAACACCAGAGTCCGCTTCGTTCACTTTACTGCTCGGAAATGTAACTAAATTATTTCCATAAATTTCTCTGTTTGAAAAAGAAATCAAATCTTCATATCGGCTTCTGTAATGCCATAGCAATGATCTGTTCGGTATTGTGTTTGTAGCTTCCTCCAAAATAGAATCAGAGATGATTTCATCATAATCATCGTCATCTGAATCGTAATCCGAATCATTGTTAGTACTAGCCGCAAAGAAATTTGTTGGTGGAAGCTGTTTGCTGTCACCGGCAATAATAACCTGGGCTCCCCTAAAAATTGCTCCAATAGCATCTTGCGGAAAAATCTGCGAAGCCTCATCGAAAATAACCATATCGAACTTATATGTATCTGCTTCCAAAAAATATGAAACAGAAAGTGGAGACATCATCAAACAAGGTTTCAACTTAAGTAAAAGATTTGGTATTGATTTGAATAACTTTCTTAATGGCATTATTTTTCTCTTCTTGCCCAATTCATGAATCAATACCGACATCTCATCTCCCGTTCTGTTGAACATAGACTTGTCTGGCATTCCTTCTATTAATTTTTCCCTTATTCTCATTTGTGCAACAGGCAACTGATGTGTATCTAATTCTCTGAATTTCTCAACATTATCAGAATGAATTCTTGCATTGAACCCTCCAATTGCCTTTACATCATCAGCTCTATCTCCAATCCATGCATAATAGAATGCCTTTAAGAACACCCTATTTAACTGACCTTCTGGGAATACAATATCTTCTGACTGCTCAACAAATTCTGTGAGACCATTTTGTTCGCAAGACGCTTTACACTCCCTATAGTCAATCCACAAATCCATAGTTTCAAACTGATCCACACATTTGTTTAATTTATTTGCAAATTTTTCAAAATTAGTAAATCCCGGTTTAATATCAGCATTAAACAACTCGATAAAAGCATAAAAGAGACTCTTTTTACTTATAATTTCTGCAATATATTTTTTTATCTCTTCTACTTCATTTCTTTTACCCTTATTAGAAATAAATTTGAGCCATTCTATGCTAACACCAGTTTTTTCAGGCAATGCCACAAACTCTTCGAAATTAGAAATTAAAGTTTTCAATGAAGCCCAATTGGTATCTGCATTTATACTCGCAAATGCAAATTTCTCTCGTGCAGATTTCAAAAGAGTTTCATAATTTGCTTTCATCAAATTATAATCCTGCAATTTACTCATATCTGCTTTTATTTCTGTATACGATTTATTTCCCTTCAAATATGCTTCAATACCTGCGATTTCCGATTTAATTGCTGATATTATTCCCTGTGAATCCACAATTGAATCATTCATATCTACAAGTCCATTTTTAGAAACATTTGTAAACTTATTTGAATAATCCCGGACAGCATTTATTAATGTCTTGGTGCTATCCACTTCTGACTCTGTCAGTACAGACGCTGTTACTGTCAACTGTTTTCCAAGCAATTCTTCTCCCCTATGTTCTAATGCCTGCATCTCATCCATAAGGTTCAAACACTCTGTTAATTTTTTAAGTAAAGCAACATTTTCTTCATATGATAATCTCTTATCTGCACTAACAGACCTATTTTGTATCTTACTAGCATCTTCCATATAACGAGAATTAAGGAGTTCTATCAAATCAGACTTAATTTCACTATATGGTCTCGTACCAATAACCCATGACTCTATAATTTTTATTTCTTTTATTACTTCATCCACTGCACTTATAGAACCATTTATACTTTCAATTGTTGCCACAATTCCTGTATGACTAATAGGAGAATACATCTTTAATAATTCTTCTCCAGATGATATAAGTTCCTTCACAGTCTCAACTTCCTGTAAAGATAAAACTGAGTCGATGTCATTGAACTCTGCCACATTCAGTATTTTAGCAGCTTTACCAAGTTCATTACTCTTTACTTCAAGAAGAGCTTTTCTTTCTCTTAATTTTTGCAATAAAGCAATAGCTTCTTCATTCGTTATTTTCTTTTTAACGTTCTTATATCCAAGACGTAACTGTTTTATATCCTCCCTGTATTGCTTTTTGAATATTCTAAAAAATCCTGTATATTCAACTTTAAAGCGATTAAGCATATTATCCACATCAATCTCAAATATACTTTGCTCACATTCACCTAGGATTTCATTTTCTAATTTGCTTATTTCTTCTTGTAATCTTGTTTTCTCAAACAAAACCGTACACACATCAAGGAATAACTGTAATTTCTGAATAGTATCATTAGAATTTGACGGCATATATGCAACATTCATTTTGTCAAAATATACCTTCAAATCCGCATAAGTAGCATATAATTTCTTTAAATCAGAACTAATATCATCATATTTTTCATAAATAGAATCATCCGAAAAATCATCTCCAATTTGATGACGAACATTTATACATGCGGCCTCAAAAGATGCATAAAACTCCTTATTTATGCCGAAGACTGTCTCATCATATCTCTCGATAATTTTCTTTATTAACGATGCATAATCAACTTCAAAACGATTAAGCATTTCAACAGCTTCTATATCAAAAATGTTGCTATTATATCCTTCAAGAATACCTGCTTCAATTTCTTTAATATGGGCAGAAGTCTTTTCCATTTTTATCAAAATTCCGCAGACTTCAACCAAGCCACAAATGTACTTCAAAGAAGAATCTGTGTTTTGATTACAATAAGCAGTATTCATTTTGTCATAAACGGCTTGTAACTCTATTACTGCTGTTTGAAAAGCTTGTAACTCTTCGGCCAATTCAGAATATTGTTGAAACAGAACACTATTAGTATAATCCTTTCCTAATAGTTCTCTTGCGACATCACAAACACCTTCATAATTTGCCAAAAATGATATTGGATCAATATCAAATATTGACTCTTGATATGAGCGTACTATTTCCTCTTTCTTATTGCCGATTGCATCAATTGTACTTTCAAGTTCAGAAAGCAATCTCTTTTCTTGTGTTAAGTCTTTTCCAATCCATTCACTTGGAGCGTCTGAACATCTATCCAACAAAGAAAATGCTTGATAGTATGCATCAATATTATCTAGACTACATATAGCAAGAATATTTTCCCCTTCAACTACGCAAGTATTAGGTACTCGACTCAATATCCACTGGAGTGTGCTCATCTTTTCTTTTAATTCTTCTTTTTGCACATTACCTAATCGTGAAATCGTGATTCCTTGCCATGGGTTTTTATACCACTTTTCTCCCAACGAACCTCTTGTCATCTCAAGATTTTCAACTAAGAGACCCATTCTATTTACTTCATCTTTAGAATAATCTCCAATTCCATCTAATGTTAATCTAACAAATGGTAAATCCTGTAACTCAGCAATTGCTCCATAGACTTCATACAAACTCATCTCAATAGGCATTATTGTCTTGTGTATATCCTCTACATAGCACTTAAGTCCGTCTCTCAAAACGTCTAATCTAGTTAGCTTTGCAATTTCTTCATCTTTAACTTTTATATGCTTTAAATTCAGATTTTGTCCGAGTTGCTCCAAAAGCTCCTTTTTATTCGCCTTATGGCTATGGAGAGCCAAGCAAAAATCTGCTAGATGAACCTCTTCAAGTCGTCTGTGTACCACTTCAAGCGCTGCCATCTTTTCTGACACAAACAATATCTTTTTGCCATCAGCCAACCCTTGTGCAATAATGTTTGTAATCGTTTGGCTTTTTCCTGTTCCTGGAGGTCCTTGCATAACAAAACTGACGCCCTTCTGCGAGAGCAGAATCGCATCTTGTTGGCTAGAGTCCGCATCTACAACTTGATATAACTCACTTGCTTTCTCTTTATCGTGATCGAAATCGATTTCCGAAATACGGTCTGTATTTAATGCTGTTGTATCTCCGGCAAATGCCTGAATAATTGGATTATTTTTTATCTCTTCCTCATTGTTGAGAATATCCTTATACATACTTATCTTTAAGAAAGATACTAATCCTAAACTTGTCTCTCTTAGGACTCTCCACCCTCTTACATCTACTAACTGCTCCATTTCAGACATAAAGTCCTCAAGAGAATTCTCGTCCGGGTCAAATTCTGGAAGTGTAATTCCATAATCACATTCAAACAAATATGCCAAAGTAGGATTAACTACTAAATCATCCTCATATTTTTTAAGTACATATGGAGCATTCAACGATTCCAAAACAAGGCTGACAGGAACTAAAATTAGTGGTGATTTAATCCAATTATCCTTGCTTCCTTTTTCTCTCCATTCAACAAATCCGAACACTAAATATAAAATATTAGTACCCTGCTCATCCAACGACAATCTAGCCTTATTTCGCAAATCTTTTAATGTCTTTTTTGATTCTTCGACTGTTCCTGCTGCTTTGATATCTCCCAATCTAACCTCAACAGGTGCTGAAAGAGAGTCCATAAGTGATAAAACAGAATAAACTCTTATATCTGAATCCTTATCAATAGCCTTTTGAAATGTAAGTTTCTCTTCTTTCACAACCAAACGATCATACAAGCCTTCAAAACTTGGTTCAAGTATGCGTAGAGTAGCCCTCTTGGTCTCTCTGAAGGAAATCATTTTATTTCTTTTTCCTAAATCGAGAAGTTGGTTTTCCCAATATTCAACTTTCTTATTAATCAACTCTGTATTCATGGCATTCTCCTAAATCACACATACTTTAAACTAATCATCTTGATTGTCTTTTTTGTTCTTGTTTCTCCAATTTTTATATTCACCAGAAGTCACCCTATTATCCGTAGGTTTTTCAGCATTAACAGGAATTGCCCATGCTTTTCCAAACTTTGTGACTCCCTTTATTTTTCCTTCTGCACATAAAATTTGAACCGTCCTTGATGTCAGTCCCCACTTTTCAGCCATTTCCTTAACTGTTGTATAACCTTCTATCATCATTCACCTCATAATAAGACAAAAATAGCATTACCGAATACGGCAATGCTACATAATCAAAGCAACTGGCAACCATTTTACAGGCCCTATAGTTTTGCGTCATTTTCTTTCAAAAATTTTGCCAAAATATTCTTTTATTATCATACTCGTTTTTGCGAAATTTGTCAATATAATCTCCTTGATTATACAGGACAAACGCATGAATGTTTATTCTCTTTATTATGCTTCATTGTCAAGTCTTACAGGCTTAATATCTGTTCCAAATACTTTCTGGCATTCATACTGATACAATAGCGTTTCTTTCTCAGTGACAGTTTCTTTCCCACATCAAAAAGTTTTAATATGGATAAACACCATTTATTTATGATATTCAGATTCTGTGCTGCTGTTTTATCCAAAGTAGTGTTGGCATCTTCTTTAAACGTTACATCCAAATGCCAGTGCATAACCTCCACTGACCAGTGTTCCCTCACTGTCCTTGCAAACAGCTCCACATTTAACGGCAGGCTGCTGATATAATACCTCCTTTCTGTTACCTGTTTCCCTGACTGTTCCGTTGTCTTACAGATCATCCCTATGCTTTTTATACCTTTCCAACGGCTTTTTTCCTGCATCCAGCCTATCTTACTGCATTGGTAATATTCCCTTGTTTCTATTTGGGAATGGGATTTTTCTTTGGTAATTCTATACCCGTTATTACACTTTATCTCCTTCAGAAGTTCCACGTCTTCAAAATACTCGCTTATTTCCCTGTACAGGTTTTTTTGGTTTTCCTTTACCGCCAATGTGTAATCTGCATGCTTCTGTTTAATCTTTTCCACGATTTCCGTCTGCGTCCCCATGGCATCAACCGTTATAACGCTACCCTTTATCTGTATGGCATCCAGTAATTGCGGGATTGCAGTGATCTCATTTGATTTTTCTTCCACCTTTTTCTGGCCAAGACAAAAACCGTCCATGTCACACCATGCGGAAACAATATGGTTTGCTTTCTGGCCATTTGATTGATTGCCCCTCATGGTTTTCCCGTCAATACAGATAATTTTTTGAGTGTTTCCCCCTCGTTGCTGTTTACAAGCTCATGCCACTTATTATAAACGCCCTGCATATATTCAGGCGCAATACTGCCCATGACCCTTTGCATTGTGTCATGCGAAGGGATGCCATTTTCCAGTCCAATGTACTGCCTGAGGAAATCCTCGTTAGACTTTGCGAAAATTTCAACTTCCTCCCAGTCATCGGCATTTGCCAGTTTTGCAAACAGCACAATCACCACAATATCAAGCAGTTTATGCCTGACCTTTTTTTCCTGTCTTTTGTCCTCAATTAATTCTATTGTTTTTAATATCTCTGTCATTGTAAAACACCACCTTTATTGTAATAATACCACAAATCTCCTGTAAAGGTAATGTTTGTTCACAATTTATTCACTCATGCGTTTGTCCTGCTTGATTATACACTTTTTCTTTAGGCTCATACACTTTCGCATCTTTCATCTGAAAAACTGCAGCATTATTCTTTTCTGAATAAATTCCATCAATCTGATAAGTCTCGGATAGGTCAAGATTATTCTTTACCATAAAGCCAATTACAAATGATGCGCTTGAAATAATCACCTGCCTATTTTTATTAAAACAAATATCATCTGCAACCTTAAAGGAAAGCTTGTGCTTTTCCTCTGCTGGCTCCACCAAGATAGAATCCATTTCAGGATTTATTCTAATAGAAATATAAGGTGGAACACCAAGCACCCGGACAACATCTTTCCCTGTCTGAATTATATTCTGACGGCCATATAATGATATTCTTATTTTTGCTTGTTTTTTTTGAGCCGTTCCACAACTTACCTTTATCATTCACTTACTCCACCCCCCGATGTATTTAAAGAACCAACTGTCATCTCCTCATTCTCACCATCCGTGGTGCCATTACTATAGGTCTGCATTTCAATAGCGCTTGCATCCGGGATTTCCTCTTCCGGCAAATCCGAATATGACTGTCCTGTGTATTCATCCAAAAATTCAAAGATATTCATCTGCGTTGCCTCAATATAATCGTTGTAAGACTTACCAATGCAATCCTTGTACTCTTCTGAGTAATACTTAACCTGCTTTTTCTTGATTTCTCCTGTTTCTTCATCTACAAATTCCATCTGCTTAGAATCAAACATGATGGCTTCTTCCAAATCAAAAATAAGTACAGGCATAGGACCCGGCTTTGCCAAAGCAACTCTGCCAAGAATCTTATATCTGCAATTCAGTTTCCATCCCATCATTTTATACAGTTTCAAAATAAATTCTTCAGAGCTGATGGTTCTATTTACTTTTGTATCATCCGACTCTCTAATTCTCGCCCATTGCAATGATGCACTTTCTTCTTCCTTACAAGGCACAACCATAAGACGCTTTTTATCACGATTGACTGGGGTAAGAATAAACAGATCCTCATCAAACATTCTGACACTAGCCATATTAAAGGTCATTTTTCCATACTTAATAGAAACCGCTGGCTTGCTTAACATAGAGAACTGCGTTCTCGGTGGCAACTCATACCCGGATAAATCCTCAAATTCCAGCTCCTGTCCTTGTGCCATTCTTGATTTAACAAGCTGACGAATTAACTCTTGATCAGTAAAATTATAGCTTTTAGTTTTAAGTCTGCTGCTTTATAACTGGTTAGGTCTAATACATTTGGTTCCGGTTCATTTTTATACCCATAAGCTGTACCTGCTTTTCGACAGCCTCCACATTCTGCGCTAACTGTTCTATTGTGCCTGTACGGTTTTCCGGCTTGATTTCCGCCTGTATCAGTTCTTTCGGGTATTCCTGCCTTGTATGGATATCCATATAGGATTTCAGCCGGTAGTAATAGCCTTCATTCCTGTTATCTTCAAACACAGGGGAAACTTCGCCCTTTGAGGTTTGCCACCGCATAAGGCGGGGAAACCAGCACAGTCCGTCCACAATGATTTCCTTAAATGAATTGAGCAGTTCCCCAAGTGCGGTAAACATCCCCCGAAAACTGTTTCCTGCCTCTATATCCGCCCCACGCTCTACATGGTTTGCAAATTCCTCAATCAGCGGCGCAAAGGGAAGATATGACTGTATAAACTGTTTTATCTGCCTGAGTGCTTTTAAGAAGATATTGGAACTTTCAATCTCCCCGTCCAATTCGTCCAGTTTCCTCTGCTTGGTGGACTTTTTATGGTTCAGAACGAGAATGTCAGCCTCCAGTCCTATTTTATCCGTTGACAGTTTTTCAATCTTTTCTTCCTCTTTTGCAACTTTGTATTCCGCAACCGTCAGGTCATGGTTTTTGCCCTTTTTCTTTTCCCGTAATTCCTGCTGGAAGATGGCTTTCATGTAGTGGTTGGCATCCGCCCGCATTTTATCCTGCAAAACTTCCGACAGGACTTGGGGCGTGAATACGGATCGTTTTGACACTTTTGTTGACAAGCCACGCTTAAACCCCCTCCCTACCGGAACACCTACAACGTGCATATGCGGGCTTGCCTCATCAAAATGGATTACCGCATTTGCAATCTTAAAATCCGGCAGATACTCCTGCAATTTCAAAAGGAGCTGCTTATAGACCTGCTTCATAAATATTTTGTCACCGCTGTTCTGCTCCCAAAATTTCTTATCCCCGCATTGTATGATGACTTCCACCGCCATGTCCTGTTCCGTTTCGGACACATGTTCAAAATAATCGCCAATCCGTCTTTCTGGTCTTGTCTGCTTTGCATTGTATTCATGCAGTGCGGCATCAAATTCTTTGCGGTAAACATTTTTCACGTCCTGCATGAGATTCGTTGTCCCATAAAGAAGTGCAATGTTATCCCTGCTGTAATCCTGCGAATGGTATTTCCTCAGATTGTGTTTTGCTACTCCGGCGAGTTTTGTCTTGCTGTTGATTGCGCTTTTCTTGTTGCTGATGTGGTTGCTGAAAGAAATTTCTCCCATGTCCTTCCTCCCTGATTTCATGTTGGAGCAGTGCGGTTATCATCTTGGCTCCGCCATAGATGATAACCCCCTAGCAGTATTGTCAAAGTCAATGTGCCATTGCCTTCGCCAATACTGCGGGAGCTCTCCGAGGGTATCCAGTGAAATGTGCTTTCAGCCTATTGGAAACAGTTTTCCGGCTGTTCTATGCTTATTTGATTGGCAATCCTTTTATTTCTGCCCGTCCTTGTTATCCGTATCTGTTCCAAATGTACTGGTTATGCTGGATTTCATTTCCACTGTTTCCGGCGGTCAACTGACTCTATTCAGAGTGATTGCACTTTTTAAGTTCATTTTTGGCGGAACATATATCACACGGTTTTTCAGTGAACTTACTTTTTGGGTTCATTTTTCAAAAGTGACTGCATTTTTTTAGTTCATACTTCAAAAATGATTGTATTTTTTAAGTTCACTGCAACTGTGCGCCCAACTTTTATACCGCCGTCTTTCTTGTAACGGTTTTGACATTCCCCCTGTCCCTCAAATCCCTCCCCTCATTGACAGTCATAAACAGTTCCAAAATGTCCTTTTTGATAAGTACCTTTCTCCCCACTTTCAATACAGGGAGTTTATCCCATTCCACCAGCTTTCTCAGTGTGTTCCGACCGATGCCTGTGTAGTCTGCCGCTTCTTCAATGGAAAGGGCAATCTTCATTTCTGTCATTCATTCTCCTCCTCTTAAATTGCAATATGCAATTTTTGCAGTATGCTTACTATACACCATTTATATTTTGTTATCAAGCGTTATGTGATTTTGAAAATTATTTTTAACTTGCATATTGCAATATTGTTTTTGATATGGTATACTTTGACCATACCGATAAAGGAGGAAACCCAACATGAAAGACAAAGAGCTGCGCCGGATAATCGGCGGCAGGGCAAAACAGCGGAGACTGGAACTGGGCGTCAACCAGCCTTATGTTGCTGAAAAAATGGGTGTCACTGCATCCACTATCCAGAGGTACGAGGCAGGTACGATTGACAACACCAAGAAACTTGTCCTTGACGGTCTGGCAGATGCACTCCATGTTTCCGTAGAGTGGTTGAAAGGCGAAACAGAGGAATACGAATCTGACATTACGGATAAAAGGGAAATGCTGATCCGTGATGCCATGTCCTCCATCCTTTCAAAGCTGCCCTATGACATGGAAACTTCCGAATCGGACTTTTCAAAAGACCTGCTGTTGCTGATGTTGCAGGAATATGAATTGTTTGTGGACTCTTTCCGCCTTGCGTGCAGAAAATTTAAAGGAAATGAAGAAAGCGCACAGCTTGCAAAGACAATGGGATTTGAATCGGGAAAGGAATATAATGAAATCATGTTCCTGCGGGAGATTACCCACA